>CAZVCA010000013.1:0-29997 GCA_964626045.1 uncultured Halobacteriales archaeon
ATACCCGATACAACAATCGTCGAACTCCCTATCGACAGTACCATAACCCACCGTCCAGTACCACGTGTAACACATGACTGCAGTCGGCATCGACGGCATCGAGATCTGGTCGGGGAAACTCAGCCTGGACCTCCCCGAAGAGTTCGCGCCCGTCATGGACGACGACCCGGAAAAGTACACGAAGGGCCTCGGGCTCTTCACGAGCTCCTTCCCGGATGCCTACGAGGACATCGTCACGATGGGGGCAAACGCCACCTATCGCCTCATGAAACGCAAAGGGATCGCGCCCGAGGACGTGGGCCGCATCGACGTGGCCACCGAAAGTGCCTTCGACAAGTCCAAACCCGCCTCGACGTACATCGCCGGCGCGGTTGAGGAGGTCATGGACGGCGAGTTCCGCCACGCCAACAAAGGCGAGCGGAAGTTCGCGTGTATCTCCGGCACCCAGGCGCTAAACGACGCGGTGAGCTGGATCGCCGCCGGACGCAATCGGGGCCGCGGCGCGCTCGTGATCACCACCGATACGGCACTGTACGAACGCGGCGATCCCGGCGAAGCGACCCAGGGCGCCGGCGCCGTCGCGATGTACGTGACCGAAGACCCGTCGATCGTCGAACTCTCGATGGAACAGGGCTTTGGCTCGGTCGACGAAACCGACTTCCTCAAACCCAACCAGCAGTTCCCGAGCGTCGACGGCAAGCGCTCCATGCAGGTGTACCTCGCACGCATGCGCGAAGCGCTGGAGGACTTCGAATCGGTGACGGGGCGCAGCCATCCGGACGACTACCGCTACATCCCGTTCCACACGCCGTTCCCGAACATGGTCCGCAAGGCGGCCGTACTGGGGTATCGACACACGATCCGGGATACGAAACTGGAGGAGGACCTGGCCGAGGAAATCGGCCGGCAGCCGCGACCCGACGAGTACGACGATCGCGAGGACTTCTCCGAGGACATCCAGGCCTATATGGATGCGCTGTCCGAAACCGAGCAGTACCGCGAGTGGTACGAGCGGGTCATCAAACCGACCGTCGACATCTCGAGTCGGGTCGGGAACTGGTACACCAGCTCCGTTCATCTCGCCCGGCTGAGCGCCCTGATTCACGCCAAACGGGAGGGCACCGATCTGGCCGGTGAGACCCTACTGGTCGGCTCCTACGGCAGCGGCGCGCAGGCGGAGATCCACGAGGAGACTATCGTCGAGGGCTGGGAGGCCGAAATCGACGGCGACGCCGTCGATGAAATGCTCGAGGCGCGCCATCCGATCACCTTCGAGGAGTACGAACGCGTCCACGACCAGCACAACCATTCGAAGGAAAAGACCCTGGAGCCGTTCACCGAGCCAGAGGGCGAATTCGTCTTCGACGGGTGGGGCCCGATGAACGAGCGCCAGTACACCTTTATCGAGTAGCGTCCGGAAAGTCGGTGAGCCGCGACCGGATTTCGTCGGCCGCGAGTTCGGTAACCGCGAGGGAGACGCCGTCCCGCCTGGCCAACTCGGGGGCATGCTCCCAGAGATCTGCCTCCCCAAGCCCACAGAGCAACACTGCGTTGGGTTTCGGATTGACCACGCGAAGGGCCACCAGCGGTGATTCGCCTCGCGTGACGTTCGTGAACCCCAGCACGCGGTTCGTCGACTGGCCGTAGAGCCGATAGAACTCCTCTGCGGAGAGTTCCCCGATCGCTCGAATGCTATCGATGAGCGTGTGGCCACTGACCGTCGGGCGGTCGCCGCTGACCACCTCCGTCGCCTCGACCCGGTCATAAAACGACGCCAGGTCCACACCCCGGGGATACTCCCGGAGATCGAGGACGACGTCGCTGTCGAACCCGGCCGAAAGCACCCGGGCGAACTGTCTCGCGTGTTCGCCCCCGCCAGCCGCATCAATCGCGAGCAGCGCGTCGACGTAGCGGGCAACGAAGTCGGTGCCAGGACTCTGCCGCCGGCCGCTTTCGTAGTCCGAGACGACCGATGGCGAGACGTCCAGTTCCCCCGCGAGAGTCGTCTGTGACACCTCGAAGTCCATGCGCCACTTCTGCATCGTGGCGCCCGGGTCCTCGCTGAGCGTGATTTCCCCCGCGATGCGTTCGGGCAGGTCAGCTCGCGGGTCCTCCATACCGGTGGGTTCGACCCAATACCCGAAAAGCGCACCGAACGGGTTCGACAGTTGCCGAACGAAACCGCAATTGGCCTGGACGCCCTTAGCAGGGGTATGCCATCCACGCTGGTTCACGTGGCCATCGGCGGGCTCGTCGCGGTGGCCTTGCTTCGGGAGGAGTTCGGGTGGTGGTCTCTCGGTCTCGTGCTCGCTTTCGCCGCGATGCCGGACCTCGATACTTTTGTCGGGCTCGTCCTCCCGGGCGCTCATCGGTCGCTGTTTCATAGCATCTTGTTCCCGGTCGTGATCGGCGGATTGCTCGTCGCCGAGATCAGGCGGCCCAACTCGCTTTTGGTCGACCGATTCGGCCCAGCTGCCCGTCGAGTGGCTGGTGTGAGCATCTTGGCCCTGGTGCTTGGCGGGATCGGTCCTGATATGTTCACGAACGGCGTGAACCTCCTCTTTCCATTCCAGGACACCTTCATCGCGGTTGACGGCGAACTGCTGCTCTCGAATCAGCGGGGGTTGGTCCAAACGTTCGTCGACTTTTCGACAGCCGACGGCGGCGGGGCCGTGGTGGGATCCACCGAAACCGTCCATTACGTGACGGGCGTCGATCCAAGCCCAGGCACGGAGCCGGAGAACGTGGAACGAACGTTTCCCGTCATCGAGTCCGGGATGGAACTGCTCATTGTGGCCCTCAGTGTGACGGGTACCGGTGGTCGACTCATGCAGGCCGCCGAGTGAGACGGGTGCCTGGTCGCCTGCCGAGACGGATACGAACGGCTATTTGGCTGGCCCACTGCCACTGGGACATGATCCGCGCCTATTCCTCCGCAGATGCCGATCGCCTCTGGGCGTTGAAACAGGGCTTCGAACGGGGCCTGGGGACCGAAACCGGCTCCGCGGGGAAGGCTGCCCGATACGAGCGCAAACTCGACGACGCCTATCGGGACAGCTACCTCGAGTGGGTCGACCGGTGTATGGCCGAGGAACTGAACGCCGTGCAACTCCTCGAGCAGGACGATTCGGTCGTCGGCTACGTCTTCGTCCTGCCAGCGACGCTGTCTCATATCTGGGACGGGGGCGTCATCAACGAACTGTACGTCGAGCCGGCGTTCCGCGGCGACGGCCTGGGCGACCGGCTCATGGACGCAGCCCTCGAGGTGCTCCGGGAGCAGGACCTGCCACTCGATCGGGTTCTGCTCGACGTCGATCAATCGAACGAGCGGGCGAAATCCCTCTACGAGTCCTATGGCTTCGAGCACTGGGGCGAGATGCTCGCCCTGGAACTAGATGACACGCCACCTGGATAGCCAAAGGCAATGCCAGTGGAAGGGGCCCTGGTGGCGCGACCGACCAACCCGCAATCGATAAACGCGGGTGGCCGCAATGACGCATAATGGCGGATTGGACCGAACGCTATCGCCCCGAAACCCTGACCGAAGTGCGGGGCAACGATTCGGCCCGTGACGAGTTCGCGGCGTGGGCCGACAGCTGGCCCGAACACCGGGAGGCCGTGATTCTGCATGGCTCACCTGGCGTGGGCAAAACCTCCGCAGCCCACGCCCTCGCCGCGGACCGGGGGTGGGAGACGATCGAACTCAACGCCAGCGACCAGCGGACCGCGAACATCGTCGAAAAGGTGGCCGGCGAGGCGGTTCGCAGTGGCACCCTCACGGAGGGATCAGGCGGTCGGAAACTCATCGTCCTCGACGAAGCCGACAACCTCCACGGCACCGTCGATCGCGGGGGAACCCGGGCCATATCCGATCTGGTCGCCGACGCGACCCAGCCGGTTGTCCTCATCGCAAACGAATTCTACGATATGTCACGGGGGCTCCGGAACGCCTGCCAGGACATCGAGTTCCGGGACGTCTCGAAGCGCTCGATCCTGCCGGTCCTGCGGGATATCTGTCGCCGCGAGGGGGTCGAGTACGAGGACGAAGCCCTGGAACTGATCGCCGAGAAAAACGACGGGGACCTCCGCTCGGCGATCAACGACCTGCAGGCCCTCGCGGAGACGGCTTCAACCCTCGAAGTCGAGAACGTCGTCACGGGCAATCGCGATCGCAGCGAAGACATCTTCCCGTTCCTGGATGTGGTGCTCAAGGAAGCAGGCGCCGAAGAAGCGCTCAAGACGGCCTACGACGTGGACGAAACCCCCGATGACCTGATCAACTGGGTCGAGGATAACATGCCAAAGGACTACGAGGGCGCGGAACTCGCCGCCGCCTACGACGCCATTGCCAAGGGCGACCGGTGGCTCGGCCGGGTGCGGGCCTCGCAGAACTACGCATACTGGCGCTATGTGACTGATAACGTAACGGCTGGGGTCGCCGCCGCCCGCGACGGGCAAAAGGGCGGGTGGACTCGCTATGGACCACCCAGCTACTGGTCGAAACTCGGGCGCTCGCGTGGCAAACGGACGACGAGAGATTACGTCGCGCGGAAAATCGCCGAGGTCGGCGGGCTCAGCATGGGCACGGCCCGCCGTGCGGTCCTCCCGTATCTCGCGGCGATGACCCATCACTGCAAGAACCGGGAACTAACTGTCGCCATGGCGGCGGCCTACGACCTCGAGACAGAACACGTCTCCTTCGTCACGGGAAGCGGCGAGGACACGAACAAGGTCCAATCGATCGTCGAGGATGCCACCGACCGTCGAGAAGCGGCCGCCGTCGAGCACTCAGGCGGCGCGTTTGCTGGCAGCCACGGCGCTGACCGGGACGGCATTGACGACGAAGCCGTGTCCGGAGACGAAACCGAGCCGTCGGCGGAAACCGAGACCGCCGACGAGGACGCCTCCGAGGCCGAATCCGATGATGGGAACGCCCAGGCCGGTTTGGGCGATTTCGTCTGATAACCGAGTACTTTCGTCCCAGGGCCGCCCCGACGGGGGCGGACAACCTTTTTCTCCCGGGCCTGGGTGGTGTGTGCATGGGACTAGACGAGGACTCCCTGGACTATCACGCCAGGGATCCACCCGGGAAGATTTCCATCTCGACGACGAAGCCGACGAACACCCAACGGGACCTCAGCCTGGCGTACTCGCCGGGGGTCGCGGCGCCGTGTGAACACATCGCCGAAGACACCTCGGAGGCCTACACGTATACGGCCAAAAGCAATCTCGTCGGCGTCATATCCAACGGCAGCGCGGTGCTGGGCCTGGGTAACATCGGCGCTGACGCCTCCAAACCGGTCATGGAGGGCAAAGGCGTGCTCTTCAAACGCTTCGCGGATATCGACGTGTTCGACATCGAACTGGACCTCGCGGACACGGATGCCCTCGTGGAATCGATTCTGGCCATGGAACCGACCTTCGGCGGGATCAACCTCGAGGACATCCGGGCCCCGGAATGTTTCGAGATCGAAGCGCGACTCCGGGCGGAGATGGACATTCCGGTCTTCCACGATGACCAACACGGGACGGCCATCATCACCGGCGCCGGCCTGCTGAACGGGACCGAAATCCTCGACAAGGAACTTCAGGACCTGTCGGTGGTCATCTCCGGTGCCGGCGCGAGTGCCATCGCGACCGCTCGGTTTTACACGTCCCTGGGGGTCCCCAAAGACCAGATTACGATGTGTGATTCGGACGGGATCATCACCGCGGAGCGGGCCGAATCCGACGACGTCAACGAGTACAAGGCCGCCTTCGCCCGCGATATGCCGGGCGGTTCACTCGCCGACGCGATGGTCGACGCCGACGTCTTTGTCGGCCTCTCGGTTGGCGATATCGTCACCCCCGAGATGGTGCGGTCGATGGCGCCGAATCCGATGGTCTTCGCGATGGCGAACCCGGATCCGGAAATCAAGTACGATGCCGCCAAAGCGGCCCGCGAGGATACGGTCATCGCGGCCACGGGCCGCTCGGATTTCCCGAACCAGATCAACAACGTCCTCGGATTTCCCTTCATCTTCCGTGGGGCCCTGGACGTCCGTGCCAGGCAGATCAACGAGGAAATGAAAGTCGCCGCAGCCGAGGCCCTCGCCGGACTCGCCCGCGAGGACGTCCCCGACGAAGTCGTGCAGGCCTACGGCGACCAGCCCCTGCAGTTCGGCCCGGAGTACGTTATCCCGAAGCCACTCGATCCCCGCGTCCTGCTCAGGGTCGCCCCGGCCGTCGCGAAAGCGGCCATGGAAACCGGCGTCGCCAGACGGGACATTGCGGATCTATCCGCCTACCGGGAGGATCTGGAGGCTCGCCTGGGGAAATCTCGGGAGATGATGCGTATCATCTACAACAAGGCCAAAGCCGATCCCAAACGGGTGGCACTGGCCGAGGGAGCCAACGAGAAGACGATTCGAGCGGCAAACCAGATGCGCGACGAGGGAATCGCCGAACCGCTGCTCATCGGCGACCGGAAAGCCATCAGCGAGCGGGTGGCCGAACTCGGTCTCGAATTCGACCCGGAGATCCTCGACCCCCACCACGCTGATCTCACCGCGCAAGGGGACCATCTATACGACCGACGACAGCGAAAAGGGATGACCCGAAGCGAAGCGCGGGATCTCGTGGTCCGGGATCCGAACTACCTCGCCAGCGTCCTGGTCGATCGCGGCGAGGCGGATGCCATGCTCACCGGGCTGACCTACCATTATCCCTCCGCGTTGCGACCCCCACTCCAGGTAATTGGCACGGCACCGGACGCCGAATACGCTGGCGGGGTCTACATGCTCACCTTCCAGAATCGGGTCATTTTCATCGCGGACGCCACCGTCAACCGGGATCCGAGCGCGGCGTGTCTCGAAGAGATCGCCGACCACACGGCCGCGTTGGCGAGGGAATTCAACGTCGAACCTCGGGTGGCATTGCTTTCCTACTCGGATTTCGGCAGCGTAGAAGACGAGGCGACACAAGTCCCCCGGGAGGCAGCCCGTCGACTCCGCGAACGGGACGACGTCGACTATCCCGTCGACGGCGAGATGCAAGCAGATACCGCCCTCGTCGAGGACATGCTCACGGGCACCTACGAGTTCTCCGACCTCGCGGCGCCGGCGACGGTGCTGGTCTTTCCGAACCTCGAGGCGGGGAACATCGGGTACAAACTCCTCCAGCGGCTCGGCGACGCGGAAGCCATCGGCCCGATGCTCGTCGGGATGGACCAGCCGGTCCACGTCCTCCAGCGCGGCGATTCGGTGGCAGACATCGTCAACCTGGCCGCCGTGGCGGTCGTCGACGCCCAGGAGCAGTAATCAATCGACGGTGTTACGATCGGCTCGAGAGGGTGGTGGCGTTCCCTCCCGGGTTCGAGCCCGCTTGCCTCCTCCCGGCTGTGAATTAACGTGAGCGAACTCCTCGGGCGCGTTGGCGAGTGGATGGGCAGGGTTCAGTTCGCTCGCAACCGCGGCAGCCCGAACCGTGCCGAAGCCGGCGATCCTGGCGCGAATCCCACGCCAGTGGGCGGCGGTCCCCGGCGGATGGCTTACCTCCGTGAGCCCACGGAAGTCCCGATCGCGGCCGGCCAACACCGCCGCGTTGACGTTACTCGCCAGGTCGTCGTGGTCCACCAGAATTCCAACAGCGGCCGAGCCCGAAACGCGACCTGCAAGGGCGTCTAGCCCGAGATGGAGGGCCCGATACTCCGCGACGTTGTTATCCGTCGCCCCGTCGGGGACGGCGATTCGTTCGAGCCGCCGCCCGTCCGGCGTCTCGATGATGACACCGAGGCCAGCCCCTGTCGCCTCGAAAGATCCGTCCGTCGCGACGTAATAATCCCGCCGGTGGGTGTGGGGCGGGTGGGCGATGTGTGGCGTCGGCGCCTCGTCGAAGAGGTCTCGGAGTCGCGGCCGGCCCATCGTGGCCATACGACACCTTGCCCACCTGCCTACATAAATATCGCGCCAACACTGATGGTCCACGGGACCGAATTTGGGGCCATGAGCGCACGGGACCTGATGACCGCCGAGGTGGAAACCGTTCAACACGACGATTCGGTCGGCACCGTTCTCAAAAAGATGTCTCGTCGCCCCTTCAACGGGTTTCCAGTGGTCGACGACGAGGGACGACTCGTTGGGGTCGTCACCCAGCGGGACCTCGTCGATATCTTCGAACCGAGCGATCGCACCCTCTGGATTCCGGTCGGGTTGCCGCCCTTTCTCGAACCGGTCGACTACGCCATCGAAACCTCCTTCGGCGATCTGGACATCGAGATCGATCTGGCGCGCAAAGCAGGGGACCCGGTCAGTTCGGTGATGACGTCGGACGTCCGGACGGTCGATCCCGACACGCCGATCCAGACGGTCATCGAAATCCTCGCCCGGCCGGAGCCGAACATCAACCGGGTGCCGGTCACGTCCGACGGCTTCGTCGACGGGATCATCACCCGCCAGGACGTCCTGCAGTACCTGTATCACACCGGTCGTCTCGAGGACGAGACGGAACGCTAAAAGCGCCGAGCCGACAGCGTTCAGTCGTGTCCCGGTTTCGCAATCTCGTCGCCTGGCTCGTCCTCTCAGCGGTCTGGGGGACGGCGTTCATGGCGATCAAAGCGGGGTTGGACGCCTTCGCGGCGGCGCCGGTCCTGTTTGCGGCTATCAGATACGATCTCGCTGCCATCTTCATCTTCGCGTACGTCCTGCTTACGGTCGACCGATGGCGACCGCGAACCCGGCGTGAATGGGTGCTCGTCCTGGTCGGCGGCGCGTTCATGATCGCCGGCTATCATGCCTTCCTCTTCGTGGGCGAACTCTCGACGACGAGCGCGGTCGCGGCCGTCGTCGTGAGCTTGAGTCCGATTCTCACGACAGGCTTTGCCAGACTTCTCCTGCCCGGTCGTGCCCTCTCCCGACTCGGACTGGTCGGGCTCGCCCTGGGGCTTCTCGGTGTCGTCGTGATCTCCCAACCGGATCTGGGGGCCATTCGCGCTGGTGACGTCAGCGGCGAGCTGCTCGTCTTCGGCGCCGCAGTGAGTTTCGCGCTCGGTAGCGTGCTCGCGACGACGATGGAGACGGGCCTCCCCATCGAAACGATGGAGGCCTGGTCAATGCTCCTCGGAGCCGGCATGCTGCACGTGATCAGTGCCGGGCTGGGCGAACGGGTCGCCGCAGTCGTGTGGAACCTCGACGGATTGCTCGCCTTGGCCTACCTGTCGATCGTCGCGAGCGCGCTCGGCTTTCTGATATACTTCGATCTGCTGGACCGCCTGGGCCCCGTCGAAATCAACCTCGTCTCGTATGCGGCACCGATCTGGGCGGCGCTCACCGGCTGGCTGGTGCTCGGTGAGGGGGTGACCGTCGCGACGGGGGTTGGTTTTCTCCTCATCTTCGCGGGCTTTTGGGTGATCAAACGCGAGGCAATCGCCACCGAACTGGCCCAACTCAGGGATGTACTGGGCCACGAAGGCTAAGGAGACCCCACCCAAAAGCGGATACATGAACGTACGAGACGCCACCGAAGACGACATCGAGGCCATCAGGGCCGTGGCCAGGGTGGCCTGGGAGGCGGATTACCCGGGCGCATTGAGCCAGGAAACGATCGAGGAGGGGGTCGCCCACTGGTACGGGGACGCGGTCGTCGCCATGGAGCTTTCGAACCCGGGGACCGAGTTTTTGGTCGCGGTCGAGGAGGAATCAATCATCGGCTTCGCCCACGCCAACGAGGCGGGGCCGGTCGGCACGATCCTCCGATTGCACGTCCATCCGACACATCGAGACGGGGATGTCCCGGCGCAGCTTTTCGAAGCGGCCGAATCGGCTCTCGACGCGACCGGCGAGTCCCTTCGGGCGACTGCCCTCACGGCAAACGATCACATGATCGCGTTTTACGAGGGCCGGGGATTCGAACAACAGGGAACCGAAGAAACGACGATCGGTGGTGACCAGTACGCGGAAGCCATCCTCGAGCGGCTCTGATCAGTACGCGGAAGCCATCCTCGAACGACCCTGATCACTTCGCGGTCGCGATCCGTTCGAACTGGGACCTGGAGAGTTCGATCGTCGCGGCCGAGAGGTCCTCTTCGAGTTGCTCCGTGGAGGTCGCGCCGGCGATCGGTGCGACAACCTGCTCGTGGGTCAACAACCACGCGAGACTGACCTGGGCGGGGGAGGCCCCGACTTCCTCGGCGACGGCCTCGACCTCCTCGAGGACGTCGAAGTTCTCCGGGACGAGATACGAATCGACGAACTGCTCGTCCGTCGCGCCGCGGGAGTCCGCTGGCGGCGCTTTTCCTCTGGTGTATTTGCCACTGAGGAAGCCGCCGGCGAGCGGGGACCACGGGATTACCCCGAGGTCGTAGTCCGCACACATATCCAGATACGGCCCTTCGATCTCGCGATTGACGGCGTTGTACCTGGGTTGGACCACTTTGAAGGGCTCATATCCTTCCCGGCGAGCCAATTCGTTTGCCTTGACGACCTTCCAGGCGTTTGGCTCCAGGGTCGAGGCCCCGAGGTAGTTGACCCAGCCCTCGCGGACGAAGGAATCGAGGGTTCGCATGAACTCCGCGACTGGCGTGGCGTCGTCCCACCGGTGCACGTAGAGGACGTCCAGATACTCAGTGCCCAGCCGCTCCCTGATGCGGTCGATCTGCCGACGGAGATGCTTCCGGCCGAGGCCGCGCCCGTTCGGATCGCCGTCGCGGGTCGGCCAGTAGACCTTCGAGGCGACGACGAAGTCCTCCCGATCGCGGTCCGCGAGCCAGTCGCCGATGTAGGATTCGGCGCGGCCGTCGCCGTACATATCCGCCGTATCGATGAACCGACCACCGGCGGCCTCGTAGGTATCGAGGAGTCGATGGGCCTGTTCGCGGCCGATTTCGATCGTGCCCGCATCGTCCTCGCGACCGAATCGCCAGGTTCCAAAGGCGATCTCGGAGACGCGGGTTCCAGTTCGTCCAAGCGGTACCGTCGACAGTTCCATACGGGAACGTCCGGGGCCAGCACCAAAAAGTCGACCGAGTCAGTCGGTTTTGTAATGCCGACCCAGCACGAGTGCAATCACGTGGAAGGCGATCAACACCGCCACGGTGAGTTGCAGGGAGGGCGTTTCCAATCCCCGGAGAATGAGCGGCACGTAGATGAAGGGCAGACCGACGGCCGTCCAGAAACTGGCGGCCTCGACCGGCGCCAAGAGCGTACCGTATCCGGGAGGCGTCGCGGTACTGGATTCGTGAGTGGGGGAGGGATGTGACATCAGGGGGACACCTCGACATCTTATGCAACGTCCCCCAGGGCCATATAGGGGGTCGAACGTTCGACTCAGTTCAGCGAGTTTGTGCCGGACTCGATCGATTCACGACGTTTAATAACGGCTTCAAACGGCTCGAAAAACTTTATCGAGGCCGTAGATATGTTTTCGTCGGGTTTCAAAGCTCCTCCTTAGGTTTATCCCGGGTAGGCGGTCCATACCCACCCATGGAGCGACCCACTCCACGGCTCGACACGAAAGACGAAACGTTTGGCGCACGCATCGTGGCCTTCCTAATCGACGGCCTGGTACTCGGGGTGCTCGGGGCCGTTCTCCTCGGCATCATGGCAACCATCGATCCACTGTTGACGAGCCTGCTCGGCACTATCTACGGCCTCGGCGCGATCCTGTATTTCATCTACTTCGAAGGGGCCTACGGCCAGACGCTTGGGAAGCGGGCAATGGGAATCGTTGTCGTCAAAACCGACGGCGGCGACACCGATATGGCTGCGTCTGTCATTCGGAACCTGTTGCGAATTATCGATACGTTGCCCACCCTGTACATCCTGGGCATCATCCTGATCTTGGTCACCGACGACAACCAGCGACTCGGGGACATCGTCGGGAACACCGTCGTGGTCCGGACTGCCTGACCCCTCAGTCGAATTCGACGCCGGTGATCTCGAATCGCGCCCCACCGGTCTCGCTTTCGGTCACCACAATGTCCCAATCGTGGCCCTCGACGATCTCGGCGACGATATTGAGACCGAGGCCAGTCCCATCATCGGCAGTCGTATAGCCAGCTTCGAACACGGTTTCACATTCCTCGGGCGGAATGCCCGGCCCATCGTCGCTGACGAAAAAGCCGTCGGCGAGCGTCCCGACCGTGACCGTCACCTCACCCCCTCCATGGACGATGGCGTTCCGAAAGAGGTTCTCGAAGAGGTGTTGCAGGCGATCCGGGTCGGCTCGAACCCGGCGATCGGCTTCCACGATGAAGACGGCCGACTCCGTCTCGACCATCGACCACGAATCGTGGGCAAGCGCTTCGAGCGAGAGCATCTGTTCGTGTTCTGCTGCGTTGTTCGAATGGGCAAAGACGACGAGTTCGTCGATCAGCGAGTCGATGCGATCCAGCGAGTTCCGCAACGTCCCGGCGCCGGACGAGGAGCCGAGGTCGTCTGCGAGCATGTCGGCATATCCCTGCGCGACGTTGAGCGGGTTCCGCAGGTCATGCGAGACCCGGGAGAGGATCGTCACCAGGCGGTCGACCCGGCTTTCGAGCCGGTTGACCTCCGCTTTGAGTTTCAGGTACTGGTAGGCATAGACGAAGTTGATGACCGCTCCGAAGGCCATCGCGTTCAAGAGTAAGTAAATCGGTTCCTGTGGGACACCCTGGTCGAGGGTGAGAAGGACCTGCATATAGGTCGCGAGCACGACGAACAGACCCATGCCCAGCAACACCGCGATCCCCAGGACGGCGATCTGCCAGGAAGTGAACTCGTGGTCTCGCAGCTGAAACCCATACCAGACGAGGCCGATCCCGACGACCATCGGGAGGGCCAGTTCGAGAATCCTGATCAGCGAATTCGAACTCCCGTAGATGAAAAAGACGAGCTCGGAGACGAACATGAGCGACATACCAGCCCCGAGGACGAGCCAGTGGCCGACGGGTCCAACGTAGGCGACCAGCTCTTCCCCGAAGCAACGAACCGAGTCACTGCAGTCCTCGGAGTCGGCAGTAAACGGCGGCACTATTGAGTCTTAATGATTGGTAGTGATAAATACTTGGGCAACGTTCTCAGCATCGATAAGTGACGGCCGAGCCGGTGGCGAACAATGTCGGTGTCCGTTTTGCTCATGATGGTGTGTCCGTTTCGTTCGTGATGTCGGTGAGGAGACGCTGGCAGTGCTGGGCGGTGGACAGACGGCGACTCGCGGTGGTCGTGTCGAAAAGTGCCCGGGGAGGGGTTCGAACCCTCGACCTCCGCATGTCCCAGATCCAAGGCTCGGTCGACCTGAGCTGGGAGTCCCAGCCGCACCGAAGCTCGAAACCCTATGAGTGCGGCGCTATGACCACTAAGCCACCCGGGCTCACGCGCCGGTTAGATTGGTTCACTCTAAAACCTTTGTATCTCCGGTCGGGTGACCCGCCGACTTTATCACACCGGAAGCGAACGTATCGATATGGACGTACCGACGGTCGTCGAGGAGGCTCTCGGGGACGAGCCGATTATCGAGACGGTCCCGCTCAAGGGCGACGACGCCCTGTTCCTGACCGGAAGTCAGACGGTATATTACGGTGCCGAGGGGTTTCTGAGCGACGAATCCGTGGAGACCTATCCCCACGATGCCGAACGGATCAGGGTCACCGAATCGCGGCGCAAAGCCAAGATAATCCTCGAGTATGGTACTGACGGGGAACGAACCCTGACCGTCTCGAGCGGGGATCTTGAGAACGCCTTGTACCCCGTTCTGACCGAGGTGTTACGGGCGAACGGGGCCATCGACCAGGAGGAAACCGTCGAGGGGAGCTACCGGTTTGGCGAATTGACCCTCGTCGTGACGGATCGGCGGCTGATCAAACACGTCGGGACCGCTGTCTGGGACGAGGAGGACGTCGCGGTCCCCTACGAAACCGTCGAAGGGTTAGCGACCGAGGAGGGGAAGGTCGCCTCGCAACTCGTTCTCAAAACGTCGGGACGGACCGAACGCATCAAGACGCCGAACGAACAGTTCCGAATGGTCAACGAGACGGTTCGGGACGCGTTGTACGCGTACTACGACGTCGAGAATCAGACCGCCTTCGAGCGAGCAGTCCGGCCTCCGGAGGAAGACGAGGAAGCACCTTCTTCCGAGGCCACGGACGTGGAAGCCGAAGACCCATTCGAGGATGACACCGACGACAGCGATGACGTCGTTTTCGTCTCTGCGGCTGGCATCGACACTGAATCGCTTCGACAGGAGATCGAAGCCCTCGAATCGGCGATCGACGAGCAGGAAGCAGCCATCGAGGCCCAGCAACAGATCCTTGCCGAGCAGCGCGAGCGACTCGCCACGTTGCGAGACCTCATCGAGGAATAGTCACTCCCGGCCCGTTACTTTCCTGATGCAGGAGGAGCCAAAGGGCCCCAGGTCGCCGGATTCCAGGTTCATGAAATACCCCGTCGAGAGCGAGGCTCCACAGCGGGCACACGAGAAGTCACCCTCTTTGGTGACTACCTCGCGTTCGAAACTGAGGTAGTTCGATCCAGTCGGTTTGATGTGGCCGCCTTCGCGTTCGATGAGACCCTCTTCTTCGGCCCGTTCGAGGATCTCGCGGGTCGTTCGTGGGTCGGTGGTGATCGATTCGAGGCGATCGATCGCTTCCGCGACGGTCACCTCGGCGTCCTCGAATCGGGCAACGAGTTCGACGCCACGTTTGACGCGGTCGCGATCTGGCACGGGTTGGGGCTTCTTTAGCTACACTCGCTCCAACCACAGTTCTGACATGTTTTGCACCCCTCGGAGTAGTAGAGGTCCATCGAGCCACATTCCGGGCATTCGGGACTTTCGCCCGCGTCGATGAGCGACTGGGTCGATCCCTTCTCGTCAGTCGCCGCCTCGGCAGCGGTTGCGCCGCCATCTGTTTCGGGGCCTGGTTCGCTTGCCTCCGAATGGGTCGGCCCGTCGCCCTCGATATCGTCCAAGGTCTCCTGCTGTGGATACGGTTTGTCGACTTCGTCTTCGAGATATCGCCACATCGCCGTCCCGATCGCATCCGGAATCGAGTTGATCTGCTCGCCTTTGTCCCAGGCGACTTTCGGGCTTCGGGTCCCCTTGAGTTCGTCGACGATCTCGTAGGGGTCCACGCCGGAACGCAGGGCCGTCGAGATGACCTTCGCGAGGGCCTCGGTGAAGGAGTTCGTAAACCCGCCGGAGTGACCGATGTTCGCGAACAGTTCGAAGGGACGGCCGGCCCCGTCCTCGTTGATCGTCACGTAGAGTTTGCCGTATCCCGTGTCGATGCGCTGACTGACCCCTTGCAAGGCATCAGGTCGGGACCGTTTCTCGGCGTAATCCGGGGCTTCCAGGCGTTCGAGTTCCTCGGCTAACAGCTCGCGGACGGTCTCGTGCTCCACGAACGAATCGAAATCATCGAAGACTGTTTCGATCTGTTCGACGAGCACTGCTGCGGCCTCGTCTTCCTCCATCCCGGCGAACTCGGCGTTGTCCGCCCGCGTCGTCAATACCTGCTTCGAGCGGGTGCCATCCCGGTAGACCGTGACACCCTTGCCTCCGTGGTCGTAGATATAGCGGAAGACGTCGTCCATCTCCTCGACGGTCGCCTCCCGGGGGAAGTTCACTGTCTTCGAGATCGACGAGTCCACCCCCTCCTGCAGGGCGGTCTGAATCGAGGCGTGTTCCTTTCCGGTGAGGTCACTGGAGGTGACGAACAGTTCGGCGATCACGTCGGGGACCGTCGAGAGGCCTTCGACGCCGTCGAACTCGTTTGCCGCCATCTGGTCTGTCGCCTCCTTCTTGACGGCCTCGACGTCGATGTCGTTTGCCTCGAGGGTCCGCAGGAAGTAATCGTCGAACTCGACGAGCATCTCTTCGCCCTGGACGTCATCGGAGACGTTCTTGTAATAGGCGACGTTGAAGATCGGCTCACACCCACCGGTCGTGTTGCCGACCATCGACGTCGTCCCCGTGGGCGCGATGGTCGTCGTATTGTGGTTCCGGATGGGATAGCCGTCTTCCCAGTCGGCTGGATCCTCGCCAGTGTGGTGGGTGAACCACTCGGCATATCGTGTCGGGTCGGCGTATTTGGAGTCCGCCCAGTCCTCGAAGGTGCCCCGCTCGGTCGCCAGTTCGTGGGAGACCCGTTTGGATTCGTGGTTGATGTGGGTCATGAGCTGGCGGGCGACCTCGTTTGCGGGCTCGGAGCCGTACCGCATCCCGAGCTGGACGAACAGCTGGGCGATGCCCATGATCCCGAGCCCGATCTTCCGCATCCGGCGGACGGTCTCGGTGATCTCCCTTACCGGGAAATCCGACATCGTCACCACGTCCTCGAGGAACCGGGTCCCGGTCTGAATGCGTCGATCGAACTCCTCCCAGTCGATCGCCTCCTCCAGGAACGCCGCCACGGCCGCTTCGAGATCATCGGTGTCACGCCCGTCCGACCAGGCACGCCAGTCGGAACTGTCAGTCGCGGCGATCGTCGAGAGGTTCACGTGACCGAGGTTACAGGCCTCGTACTCCTCCAAGGGCTGCTCGCCGCAATTGTGACAGACCAGGCCATTGGCGACGAAAGAGTGGGTGTCCGGCTCCGTCAGATCGTACACCGGTTCGTGGCCGTCGTATTCGACCGATTCGACCGTCGCTTCGAAGGGTTCGCTGTACGGAGTGGTGGTGTATGCAGAAAGCTGCTCCGCGAGGGTCGCATTCTTGTCCTCCCGAATGAATCCGATCTCGTCGCGGAAGGCGACCAGGGCGTCCTTCGAGATGACCAGGTCGTGGTCGGCCTGTCGATCGTAGGTTGCCGTCCCTCCGTTTCCGTCCGGCATTTCCTGACGGCCCGCCTCGTGACGGTTTTCGTAGATCTTGCTGAAGACGCCGAAGTTGACCAGGAGCCGCTGGACCTCCCGCAGCAATTCGACGCTGGTGCTCGTCAGTCGGACCGATAATCCGTTCTCGACGGTGCCCTGGACACTACCATCGGCGGTAAAGAGCGCTCGGAGGAATCCTCTGGCCATCTCCTCGCTCCCGCGCATTACGACCTCTGGGACCTGCAATTTCTCCTCGACCAGGCCAGCCTCCTGAGCGTACTCGTACAGCCGGGCCGAGCGAACGCGCTGTTCGACGGCCTGGGCACCGCGATATTCGTCGGATCTGGCGATATCGCTGACGCTCACGTTGTAATTTGCGTTTCCGAGGGGTTCGCGAACGACCTCGTTGACGTCCTCGGCGAATTGCTCGGAGACGGTGGCGTCTTCGTCGTAGAAGTTGAGGACAGCCCGTTCCTCGCCGTCCTTGAGATGTCCGTCCCCGACGAGCCAGCCAAGAACGCGTCCTTCTTCGGCGGAACCGTGGTTCCCGAAGGCGCCTTTGCGATTCTGTACGTGAACCGTATCGCCGGGTTCCAGATCCTGTGCTTCGACCCAGCCGTCCGGGGTCATCATCCGGTGGTCGGCAGTCAAGCGAAGCTGGTACCCTTCAGCCGTCGTCAATTCGTAGACGTCCTTGACACCCGTCTTGAAGACGCTACTCGCCTCTTTGACGGTGTCTTCGCTCAACCGACCGTCGACGACGACGTTTCGCGCAACGCCTTGCTCGTACAGCTCTTCGGCCGGAACAAGCCCGTCCTCCGTGCTGATTAATGTATCACCCGTGACACACGGGTTCGTGGCAAGCATCCGGTGATCGGGGTGTGCCTCCACGTCGAAGGAGTGTTCCTTGTTCGCCCGCTCGAGATAGATCACGCCGGGCTCGCCGTTCTCGTGGGCGCCCTCGACGATCCGGTCCCAGAGCTTCGACGCCGGGAGCGAGAGTTCCTCACCGACCTCGACGTACTCGCCGAGGCCGTACCTGGCGTACATCTCCTTCGTTTCCTCGGTCGCGATGTGGGGCTCCTCCGTTCGCGGGTTCGTGAGGGTGTACGTCGCGTCGTTTTCCAGGGCCTCCATGAAGCCGTCGGTGACGCCAACCGAGATGTTGAAATTCGAGAGGTGGCCTTCGACGGCGTTCCGGAGATGCTCGGGGACTCGTCCCTCATCGTCGATCAGGTCCCGTGCCTCCTCGAGCGCTTCGGAGAAATCGGTGTAGGTCGGATCGTCGGGGTCATTGAGTTTGAGCGTGTGGGCAAGGGAGACGTCCTTGTTCTTCGAATGGATGAATTCGATGACGTCCGGGTGGGAGATGCGCATGACCGCCATCTGGGCCCCCCGACGGGTCCCGCCCTGCGCGATGGTCTCGGTCATCTGATCGAAGGTCCGCATAAAGGTGATCGGCCCCGAAGCGATCCCGCCAGTGGAGCCGACTGGATCCCCGTAGGGTCGGAGCTTCCAGAAGGCATACCCCATCCCGCCGCCGCTGTTGTGCGAGACGACGGAATTCGCCACGTATTGGGGATCGTCCTTGACGGTCACGTCGTAGACGGTCTCCCGTCCGGCATCGACCACGGCTTCGACTGATTGGGTCCAGGTCTTTTTTTCTACGGTGCCGATCCGAGTTTCGCCGACGGATTCGGTGGCGACCGCAGACTCGAGGAGCATCGACCGCTCGTCGACGAAGCCAACGGCTTCCGCAAATCGGGAGATTCCCGTGGCACCGACCGGTGCCAGCGAGTAATAGTCTCGATCCGGATCGTCGAGTTCCCACTGGGTCGCCGGGATCCCCAATCCGAGCAGGAGCTGCTGAGTCTCCTCGATCAAATCCTGGGAGGCGCTGTAAAGACGGGGGTACCGATCGTCTGTGAGCGTGCCGTCTGCGGTGAAAAGCCCTCGAAGGAACGCTGCAATCGACTCACGACCGGCCTGCCGGATTGGCTCGGGAACGACAGCCGCTGTTGCCTCCGGCTTCGCCGTCCCGAAGTTCTCCATCCAGAATCGCTTAATTTCGTGACTGTGAATGACTGCCTCGTAACACCCTTCCGAGAAGGTGCTATCGACGTTGGTGTCGAATAGTGTCCGGGACAGCGTTTCGATTCGCTCTTTGACCTCGTCTCTGTGTGGATGGAATCTGATGCCGTCCTCGTGGACCGACCCGTCGCCGATCCACAGTCCGACCAGTTCTGCCAGATCCGGTGTGAGTCTCTCCGGTTGGGTGACCGCTTTGACTGGCGCACCGTTCGGTTCGAGGGATGCGGAGACACGATGTTGCTGGACCGTGGCCGAAGACACGTCGAGTTCGGCTGCGATTTCCGAATCCGTCATCCCGGCCTGGTAATGGTCACGGAACGTTGCCTCGTCGAAGCTACGGCCGGAAGAGCGACCGCCAGAACCGTTTGGTGGAAGGTCGAGTTCGTTTGCGCGGCGGCGCTGAACTGTCGACGCCGAAACCGGCAGTCGGTCCGCGATTTCGTAATCCGAAAGGCCCGCTTCGTGGAGTTCGGCGATAGTGGCGTTTTCGACGTTTCGCGTGGCAGTCCACTGGGCGCCCGTCGAAACGGTTTCGAGGGGCACCGGCCCAGCAGATTCAGGCAGCCAATCGAGTTTGACGGTGGCGGTTTGGCCGGGTTCGACGTCGGAGAGTTCCGTCCACTCCCCATCGATTAGGAGTCGGTGGTTGGGCGTCCCAGAAACGGTGATCCCGCTCTCCAAGCGGATTGTCCGGGTCGGTGCGTCCTCGTAGGCGTGGGTCTCTGACACCTGCTGGAACCGGTGCCCGTCTCCGTTCTGCTGACGGATCTGGTCGCCCGGCTCGACGTCGGAAATAGAGACGACGCCGGTTCCCTCGACATGGACCTTCGCGTCTTCGGTCAGACATTGGAACGTGAGCGCGGCTTCCTTTGCCGTCTCGTGGATATCCGCAAGATCGTCGTCAGGCGAGTTGACAAAACACGCGGAGAGTTGCTGGAGTTCGTTCCCGGCGTTCATCAACGTCGGGGAGTTCGGCATAAAGGAGAGGGTCGTCATCAACTCCTCGTACTCGGCGGCCAGGTCCGTCACGTGGGACTTGATTTCCGCCGGCAATGTCGGCACGACCGTCTCGTAGGCGAATTTGTTGACGTTCTCCGGTGTCAACTCGATCTCGACGTCGTCTTCGACGGTCGTTCCCTCGCCGAACACCGCCGCGGCGAGTTCGTCCCGTCGCGGGTGGTCCGGTTTGACCTGGTCAGGCGTGACCGTGACGTCGACGTCGCGGTTTGCCGCCTCGTAGGGCACTTCCGCGAGGGCGATGTTGCGGGCGACCCTGGCGAAAAGCTCTTCCTGTTCCTCGACCCGGTTCCCTTCGGCGTCCTGTTTGAGATACCGGGCAGGGAGGATGTTGTGATACGCACTCGTCGTCAGTCGTTCTTCGAGGGTGTCACCCGTCACCCGTTTGACGGGGAGTGTATACTCCGCCGCCGGTCCCGTACTCATCTCGATACCTCCTCAGTCAATCGCGTTTGTGAATGTCCTGTGTACATGTGTGCCGGGAAATGCGGGTGACGAACGAGATCGCTCGTCCATGAACCCGCGATTTTCGAGCCACCAGGCCGGTGTTCCCAACCGATATCTGGTGGCTTTGTAGCCACTACCTCCGTAACGATGGGACCAGTATAAGCCTACTCCCTGCGGACTAAAAGTGAAACCTGCCGGGTGGCAGGCGTTGCACGCGGTACTGCTCCAAAAGCAACACATAGTGCCGCTACCCGTCGATTAGCGCCGCCGAGGTGGTTGCCGAACGGGCCCGAAAAGCCCCCGCGAGGAAGTTCGCGATGAGGTCGTGCCCGGCGGCGGTCAACACGCTTTCCGGATGGAACTGCACCGCGGCGATCGGGTACTCCCGATGGCGGATCGCCATGGGAATCGTCGTCCCGTCGTGCTCGGTGCGAGCCGAGACCTCGAACGCCGCGGGCACCGAAAGCGCGATGAGAGAATGATAGCGACCGCCCTGGAAGGACGGCTCGATCCCTTCGAAGATCCCCCGGCCGTCGTGGTCGATCGGTGCCGCCTTGCCATGTACTGGCTCCGGGGCCGTGCCCACCGATCCACCGTACACCGAGACGGCCGCCTCCATGCCGAGACAGACACCGAGGGTGGGCACCGTCGGCGACAGTTCTCGGAGCACCGGGGCCGAGACACCCACGTCCCGCTCGTTGTCCGGATGGCCGGGGCCGGGGCTGATCAGGATGGCATCAGGATCAGCGGCCCGGACCGTCTCGAGGTCGACGGCGTTTTTCAGCACGGTCGGTTCCACTCGGCTCCCGTCCGGCAGTTCGGTCTCGGAGACGTACTCGACCAGGTTGTACGTAAAGGAGTCGTAGTTGTCGATGACGAGGACGTTCATTGGGTCGACTCCGGCGAGGACTGGATCGCCTCGACGGCTGTCAGCGCGCCGTCCATTTTCGCCTCCGTTTCCTCGTATTCGCTCGCGGGCTCCGAATCGGCGACCACCCCGGCCCCGGCACGAACCCGGAGGGTATCAGGCGACCCGTGCTCGACGGTCGCCGTCCGGATCACGATCGCCATGTCAGCGTCGCCCTGCCAGGAAACGTACCCGACGCCCCCACCGTACAGGCCCCGAGGCTCCTGTTCTAACTCGTCGACGAGTTCCATCGCCCTGATCTTCGGGGCCCCGGAGAGCGTGCCAGCCGGGAAACAGGCCCGGATCGCATCGAAGGCGTCCTGGTCCGCCCGCAACTGACCCGTGACTGTCGATTCGATGTGCTGCACGTGGCTGTATTTCAGCACGCGCATGAACTCCTCCACCGTCACCGACCCTGGCTGTGACACCCGCCTCACGTCGTTACGGGCGAGGTCGACCAACATCGTGTGTTCGGCCCGTTCCTTGTCGTCCGCGAGCATCTCGCCGGCGAGCCGCCGGTCTTCAGCCGGGCTCGAGCCACGAGGGCAGGTGCCGGCGATCGGATTGTTGAGGACTGACTCACCGGCGACAGATACCAGGGTTTCCGGGCTCGCCCCGACGATCGACCGATCGCCAAACGAGAGGAGATACATGTACGGCGAGGGGTTCACCGAGCGCATCGACTCGTACAGGGCCACCGGGTCGATGTCCCCCTCGAGCGCTCGCGTGCGCGAGATGACTGCTTGATAGACCTCGCCAGCGTTGACGGCCGCCTTCGCCTCCGCGACCGCCGCTTCATAGGTCTCCCTGTCACCGGCCCGTTCATCTGTTCGGGTGAACCCGTCGGTTGTGGGTGTGTCAGCTACGTCTAACTCGGCCGCGATCGCGGTGGCCTCTTGCTCGAGGTCCGCATACACCGTCGCTGGGTCCTGCTCCGGGGTGACAACAGGGGTGAAAACGAGTTCGACCGTCTTCGCCACGTGATCGAAGACGAGAGTCCGGGTCGAGAGGGCAAACTGGGCGTCCGGTACCCGTCGTTCCGGTCGTTCGCGGCCCATTTCCTCGAGCCAGAGGTCATACACCGCATCGTAGGCGAGAAAGCCCACAACACCCCCTGAGAGCAACTGGCGATCGCCGGCGGGGAATCCGCGACGCTCGATGTCCGGCAACGCCCCCCGGAGTCGATCGAGCACGTCACCCTCCCCGATATCGATCATCTGCGCCGCCGCGCTCTCACGAAGGCCTGTCACCTCGTCACCGTCGGCGTCCAGGGACACGACCGCGTCCGGATCGTAGCCGACGAAGGAGTAACGGGCGTGCCGATCCGTCGAATCGCTCGCCGAAAAGGCGTCTGCCGGATCGCTCCCGGCCGTTTTCTCCCCGCTTTCGAGCAGAAAACTATACTCGCTTTCCCCGTCCAACGCGACAGCCGCGGTGAGCGGGGAGACGGAAACGGACAACGGGGCCGTCACTCGAGCCACGACCGGTTCGTCCCCCGCGACCCGCTCCGCGAATTCCGCTTGCTCTATGTCAAGCGTTGTCATTGGGCAACCCGCCCCGTCGCTTGCGCTACGAACTGTTCGATCGAGGCTGCATCCTTCCGGCCCGGCTCGACCTCGACGCCGGACGCGACGTCGACGGCGTACGGGTCGACGGTCCGAACTGCGTCCGCGACGTTTTCCGGCGTGAGACCACCGGCGAGGATCAGCGGGGCTTCGAGGGTATCTAGCGATCGGGTCTGCTCCCAGTCGTGGGTGGTCCCCGTGCCACCGGCTCCGGCCGCATCCATGGAATCGACCAGGACGGCGTCGGCTTTTGCCGCGTACGCCGCTACCTCAGCGTCGTCATGATCAACCGCCGCGATCGTCGTCATGCCGTCAGCGGAAAGCGCTCCAACATCCTCCGGGGCAAGTCCGGCATGGACTTGAACCGCGTCCGGTTCGACCCTCTCGACGAGCGAGCGAACCGCCTCCCTCGAGTCGGCCATCGTGACGAGGACCGTACTCACGAACGGTGGGACCGTCCCAAAGAGCGCAGCCGCCCTGGAGGCCGAGACTTCTCGGGGCGTCTCAACCGGCACGTCCACGATCGCGCCGACGGCGTCGACCCCAGCTTCGACCGCTTTTGCAACGTCTGCCTCGTGGGTGAACCCACAAACCTTCACGCGGGGCATCTTAGGCTGCGGGCACTCCTTCGAGCTCGGCAAGTTTCTGACGGGCCCGTCCCGAATCGATGGCCTGTCGAGCCGCTTCGGCCCCGTCCGCAAGCGACGACGCCTCCCCAGCGACGTAGATTGCCGCGCCAGCGTTCGCGAGTACCACATCCCGCTTCGGTCCCGAATCGGTCCCGTCGACGATCCCTCGGAGGTGTGTTGCGTTCGCCTCTGGGTCACCGCCGGCGATCGCCTCGATGCCAGCCGTCGAGAGCCCGAAGTCGGATGGGTGGAGCTGATATTCCTCGATTGTGCTCCCCTCGACCTCCGCGACCGTCGTCTCGTCGTGGATAGCAATCTCGTCGAGCCCCGATCCGTGCACGACCAATGCATGCTCGACAGGCATGTGGGCAAGCGCCCGGGCAACGAGGGGCACGAGGTCCGGATCGTACACCCCGAGCACCTGTGCATCCGCCCCGGCTGGGTTCGTCAGCGGCCCGAGAACGTTGAAGACGGTCCGCATCCCGAGTTCCTTCCGGGGGCCGATCACGGCCTTCATCGCCGGGTGGAACACCGGCGCGAGCATGAACCCGATGCCCGCGTGTTCGATCGCCCGTTCGACGGCCTGGGGTTCGGCATCAACCGTGACACCGAGTTCCTCGAGGACGTCCGCGCTCCCGGCTGGCGAGGAGACCGAGTAGTTGCCGTGTTTGGCGATCGGGACCCCGGCACCGCTGGCGACGATGGCACTCGCCGTCGAGATGTTGATCGTATCGTAGGCATCACCCCCCGTTCCACAGGTATCGACGAGTGGGGCCCGGTCCGGCTCGATCGTCCGGGCAGCCCCCCGCATGCCCTGTGCGAACCCGGCGATTTCCGCTTCGGTTTCGCCTTTGGCCCGCAGCGCCGAGAGCAGGCCCCCAATTTGTGCGTCGGTCGCGCCGTTGAAAACCGCCGACGCGGCCTCCCGGGCCTGATCGAGGGAGAGATCCTCCCCGTCGGCGACGTGTTCGATGTAGGATTGCATGGGGATCACGATGTACTGTTTCGGTATTAGATGAACAGGATTGTACATCACTTAACGCTTTCGTAACAAGCGCCATCAGTCAACCGTTTCGAAACCTTCAACTATGGCGGTCGGATACCAACGGGTGCAGACAAGAGGGTCGGTGGTCTAGTCCGGCTATGACACCTCCTTGACATGGAGGAGACCGGCGGTTCGAATCCGCCCCGACCCATTTTCCTCCACTCACACCGGGAGCGACCAGCTTGCTGTGTCGCTTCCGTGTGATGGCGGTTGTAAAGTGGGCAGCGGATTCGAATCAGGGAAGAGCTTTGCTCTGACCGTGGTTCGAATCCGTCCCGACCCATATTCTGCCGGCGCTCACGTTTCGAGTGCCGGCTGTGCCCCGGTTGGAAAGTCTCCCGAACGAAACGGAAAATTGACGGTCCTGAATTGGAGATGGCGAAAACAATCCGGGAGTACGCCCTCCACTTCGAGTATGCCTCCCGTCGCCACACCGCATTTCACCGGGACGATTTCTTCAAGGGAACGGCCCCGGTTGTACCGTTGCGTTACCGTGAATCGTCCTGATCGGTCTCCGATGCGGTGTCCTCAGGTTCCTCGACAGGCGCTTTCTGTTCGAGATCCTCGTGCCCCGGCGTCACCGTTGCATCTGTCTCGCCGTCCGTCGAGTCATTGACTGAGCCATGCTCATGATCCGCACTCGATTCATCCGTTTCGCTGGGGGTGTCCTCGATTGGCACCAGCTCCCGTCGAATGGCGATCCCGAGGGCAATCAGCACGACCCCCAGGAGCGCGATCAGCCACGACTGGGTGGTGAAAACGGAGACGGTCCGGCTCACCAGAGCGGCCACGAGTTCGGTCATCGCCGGCGGCACATTACCCCCGCCAGCCATGCTGGCGATCTCGGTCTCCGCTCTGGACCCGACCCCCATGAACCCGAGCGCCGAAATGACGCCGAGGACGGCCGTTCCGGATCCGACAGCCAGGAAGGCCGAGGACCGGGCGACGGTCACCCACCCGATCAGCAGGGCCACGAGAAGGACCACGAGGGGCAATACGTAGACGAGCATATCGAGAATCCCCACGACGCCCCGGAGTTGTTCGAGTTGCTCGCGTTCCTGCGGGCCAAGCTGCTCGCTCAGTTCCATCTCGTCCGGTAGTTCCTCGTCAAGCTGGGTCCGGACGAGGTCTCGAACCGTCGCCTCCAGATCTTCGCGGGTCTCCGCCAACTCGGTCGTGAACTGTTCGTAGGTCATGTCAGGATCCATGAGCGCGTTGATCCGGAGGGTCCCAAGCTCCACCAGAACCGGCTCGAGTTCGGCGGGTTGATCGGACCCTGCGACCTCGGATTCCATCTGCTCGATCAGCCGCGTGCGGATTTCCTCGCGCTGCTCGTCATACACCCGTTGGAGTTCGGCGTCGGAAAGTTCCCTGTCGGTTTCCGCTTGAATACGAGCGAGTTGTTCGTCTTTGAACTCCTCCCGGGCTGCCTGGTAGGCCGACTGGTTCGTGGCCATCGACCCCAGGCGTTGATCGAAATTCGAGAGGGACTGCTCCGAAAGCAGCTGCGCGACGAGCTCATCAGCCATTCGATCCTTGAGAGGGGTCGTATTGATGGCGAGATAGATGTCGTCCCGATCGCCATGGAGGTAGGCATAGGCCCGGTCGATGTTCGCCTCGGTCTGATTCTGGAGGTAAGACGCCGTCAGTACCTTCGGGAAGAGGTCGTCGATGGCCGGCTGCCCCGGTTCGGTCGGCGTGGTGCCGGCTTCGTCTTCGAGTTGGCTCGTAATTTCCTCGACCGCCACCGCGTAGGCGTCCTCCGATTCGAGACTATCAGCCACGAAATCGCCGTTGAGGACGGTTCGTTCCGCCCCGATAGTCACCGTCGCCATTCCGAGGGAGACCACCAGCACGAATAGCAGGCCCCCCACGGCAATCGATCGACCGAGTTTCCCCACCATGTGTCACGATATCAATAACAGGGCCATGAATGTTTGGGACAGACCGACACGACCAGTTCCAAAGCCGGACCGGACGATCGGCCGCTGGTTGGCACGCGGACATAAGGATTCATAACCTCCCGGTGTATCGCCTCATATAGATCGTTCCAAACCGAGAGTAGCCGTGACCGAGAACCAAGCGCGTACCAACGAGGCGACACCAATCAACGCCGAGAGGCTTCCAATCCCTTATCAATCACTTGATACGACGGGACAGATCGTTTCGGTCAATCAAGCCTGGTTAGACCGGCTCGGCTACGAGCGGGAGACCGTGGAGGGCGAACCGTTCGTAACCTTCCTCAGCGACCAATCGGTCGAAGCCTTCCACAACCGGTTCCCCACCCTTTTGAAACGAGGGCACATTGCTGAGGCCGATTTCACGCTCAGGCACGCGAACGGTCACCTGACTCGCGTTTCCTACCAAGGGACCGTGGAATACGATGACGCCGGTGACCCCCAGAATACACACTGTCAGTTCTACGAGGTACAGGCAAAGGGCAACCGGGAAGACCGCCTCGCCGTACAGAACGCGAAGATCGAATCATTGCACGACGTCGCCAGGGAGTTAGAGCAAGCGACGTCCGAGGCGACCATCTACGAGATGCTCATCGAAACCGCCCAGGCGGTGCTCGATTTCGACGTCGCCATCGCCGACGCGGCCGAAGACGGCTATCTCGTGACCAAAGCGATGTCAGCCGGGATCCCCGAGGAGGCGTATTTTGAGCGGGTTCCTATCGAAGCGGAGACGAAACTCGGAACAGCCGTCTACCGGAACGGCGAAACGAGTTTGATCCGGGATCTCGACGAAACGGAGGTGACCGACGTCGATCACGAGTATCGGTCGGCACTCACCGTCCCCATCGGCGAACACGGGGTCTTCCAGGCTGTCGACACCGAACCGGGCGCCTTCGACGAAACGGACCGTGACCTTGCTGAACTGTTGATCTCACACGTCCGGAACGCCCTCTCGCGGCTCGAAAACATCCAGGAGTTAGAAGCACGAACGACCTCCCTTCGCCGCGAACGGAATCGGTTGGAGGCGATCTTCGAGGCCGTCCCGGAGCCGGTCTCCCACATCAGATACGAGAACGGCACACCGATCGTCGTCGCCGTCAACTCGGCGTTCGAGGCGGTGTTCGGCTACACCACGGCCGAAATCGCCGGCCGGTCGATCAACGACCTGATCGTCCCCGAGAGGGACCTGAACCAGGCCCAGGAACTCGACGAAGCCGCCGAGACCGCGAGCATGGTCGAAGACGTCGTCGAGCGGATCACCGCGGACGGGCGCCGAACCTTCAAGCTCCGGTCCTCGGTCCTCGAAACGGGCGGGGAGACCGAAACCCTCGCCATCTACGTCGATCTCACCGAACAGAAAGAGCGGGAGCGAGAACTCGAGCGGGAAAACGAACGGCTCGAGCAGTTCGCCAGCATCGTCTCCCACGACCTCCGATCCCCACTCACCGTCGCGAAAGGCCGTCTCGAACTGCTGGAAGAGGGAATCGACAGCCCCCACGTACATGAGATCGAGCGATCCATCGATCGCATGGACGCGATCATCGACGACGTATTGACCCTCACTCGAGGGGGCCAAACCGTCGAACGGGCGGAAACGGAGCCGGTCGACGTGGCCGAACTGGCTCTGGAGGCCTGGGAAGCTGTCGACTCCTCGGCGGCCACGGTCGACGTGACAGACACAGGAACCGTTCGAGCCGACCGGAGCCGCCTCAGGCGAGTCTTCGAGAACTTGTTCTGGAACGCCGTCGAACACGCTGGCCCCGATGTGACAGTCACGGTCGGCCCTCGCGAGGACGGCTTCTATGTTGCCGATGACGGCCCAGGAATCCCGTCGGATGACCGAGAACAGGTCTTCGAATCGGGGTATACCACGACCCGGGACGGAACGGGGCTAGGGCTCGATATCGTCGAAGACATCCTCGAAGCCCACGGATGGACGGTCGAACTCGGTGTCTCGGCGGACGGTGGAACCAGATTCGACGTTCGAACCCGCTGAGCAGTTACTGGAAGCTCTGATAGAGGAGGACCGTCACGGCAAAGGCTGCAAAGAGGTCAGGAAGGAACAGGAAGGGACCCAATCCCGGTCCCCCGCGAAATCCGAAGAGGACGTGGACGGCCGGGTTCGAAGCCACCGCATAGAGCAGCAACGCGACGGCAAAGAGCAGCAGGCTCCCGGTGAATCGGTTCGGCAAGTCACGGTAAACCACGAGATACGACCCGGTCAGGGCAAGTAACAGCAACACGTTGTACGTCGAAAGGAAAAGACGCAGCTGGGATTCGATACCGGTGGTTGCATGCATCCCGCCCCCTCCCATGCCGCCGCCCATGTGGGGCTCGATGAAGACGGCAACGAGCACGCTGATGACGAGCGAACCGAGTACCACCAGCCCCCACTGGCCGAGCCGGCTTTCCGCCACGCCGGGGACGGTATCCTCAGCCATCGGCCTCACCGATGTCCGCCTGTTCGGCGATCGTTTCCAGTACGTCCATGTTCGATTCCATTCGATCGGTCAGAAAGTAAACGTCCCCGTACCCGTCCCCGACCGGTTCCACCACGTCGTTCTCGGTCAACAGATCGAGATGGTGGCGGATCGTCTTGTAGTCGAGGTCGAGGGCGGACGCGAGTTGATTGGCGTTCATCGGTTCACGCTCCAGCGTTCTGATGATCCGAAACCGGTTGCTGCCCCCACGGGCCCCACCGATCAGCCACCAGAGTACCTTCCGCATCGGCTCAGGTCTCGGATTGGTGGAACGGGATTAAATACCTGCTCGTCGACGGTCGATGTCAGGCCAGACAACTGCCGTCTGCCGGCCCATGCGGCCCACCGTTGCCGCTCATTCCGTTCCCCTGACCGAGACGGGTTCCATCGGATTGGCTGGCTCCCTGGCCCTGCCCGTATGGGCCCACCCCAACGGCGGTCTCCGCGGAGGGGCCGAGCGTCGGATCCTCGACGCCGTATGTTTCGAGGAGTGTGGCGACACGGTCCCGAACCGTAACGGGTTCAGCACCGGAATCGATCAGATCGGTTACGTCCGACCGAATCGTCTCGACTTGGTCCGCAGTCAGGTTGAAGCGGTCCTGGAATCGGTCGAGTCGGTCGTCGCCGGTGACCCATGGACTGTTAGAGCCGTCGAGCGCTCGATCGGCCGTCACTGATTCGTTCGCGACGATCGGATCGTCGGTCGTGTTTTCGGCGGCGATACTCGTGCCGAATCCGGCCGCGCCCGCTGCCGCAAAGCCCGTGAAGGCGATGAGGGCAGCCAGGGCGACCGCGAGGAGTTGTGTCGTTGTGTTCATCTGTTTGACCACATCGTCTCGGAGGCGTGATGGCTTCATATACGTTTTCCGAACTGTTTCCAAAGTTCGACCCACGTCGGACCCAAATTCGACACCAATTCGGCCATAACCAGGCATGAAGCCGTGGAGCGACGGCATAAGGGATGCCGGGCGCGCAGACGTCGACGGCCAAAATACGGGGTAAAATTTTAAACTGATTGATTCCTTATACAAAGGTGTGGGAAGGATGTTCGACCAACCCTGGGAAATCGCCCTCGTCCTCGGGACGCTCCTGCTG
>CAZVCA010000014.1:0-28975 GCA_964626045.1 uncultured Halobacteriales archaeon
TCGTAAGCGAAAGGCGGCCCCATCGCCCATGATGAATCAGGGTTTCCGCCACCCCTTTCCCCGTGGCCAGCGTGATCCTTGCTACGACGTGTGAAACACGTGGGCCTCTCTCGGACCGATCCCTGGATGGGTCCGGTTCGTGCCGGCAACGACCACCGTGATTTTAGACGCCGCCCCATCATGACAGATTCCCCGACCCTCATCGACCTCCCGATCACCACAGAAGCGGACCTCACGTCGGCGCTGGAGGCCGTATTCCGTTCGGCGGATGCGAATGATCTGCCGGTCGAGCGGACCTGGGCCATGCGAAACGGCGAGGGGCAGCCCGACTGGGAAGTGCTGGTTCACGAACTCGCCAAACAGGTCTGAGGGTTGGTTCGGACCGTTCCAAACGGTTTATACCCTGCACGCGAAAACTCCGCGATATGGCGAAAGAGCAGAAGGAAGTCCGTGACCTTCAGGAAGGAAACTACGTGATGATGGACGACGCCCCGTGCAAAATCACGGCCTACAGTACGGCGAAACCGGGCAAACACGGCAGCGCGAAGGCCAGGGTCGAGGGCCGTGGAGTCTTCGACAACAAGAAGCGATCTTTCTCCCAGCCGGTCGACCAGAAGGTCTGGGTTCCCCTGATCGAGCGCCAGCAGGGTCAGGTCGTCTCCGTGGAGGACGATGACGCCCAGATCATGGATCTCGAGACCTACGAGACGTTCACGATGCGCGTCCCAGAAGACGAGTCCCTCGCGCCGGACGACGAGATCGAGTACCTCGAGTACGAGGGCCAGCGCAAGATCGTCTGAATGTTTCCCGGCGCAAACGCCGACCGGGAGGCAGCCGACTTCGCGATCGTCGGTGCGCCCCTCGACGCAACGACCAGTTTTCTGCCTGGGACCAGGTTTGGCCCCGAACGGATCCGTCGGTTCGGAACTGGGTTCGAGGATTATGACCCCTCCACGGAAACGAACTTCACCGACTGTGCGGTCTACGATCACGGCGATATCGACGCCTGGACGGACGTGCGGGACTACCTGCATTACCTGACCGGCATTCTGGGCGATCTCCAGTACGAGGGAGCGACGCCGCTTATATTAGGTGGCGAACACACGGTGTCGGTGGCCGGCGTCGAAGCCGTCGATCCTGACGTCTTCGTCACGCTCGACGCCCATCTCGACCTCCGAGAGCATCTCCAGGGAAACGAGTGGAGCCACGCGACTGTCACTCGCCACGTCCTCGAAACTGCGGATCGGGCGATAATCCTCGGTGCCAGGGCTGGCAGTGAGGACGAATGGGAGCGGGCCGAACGATCGGATGTCACCGTCGTCCCGCCGGAGGCGGTCCCTGAGTGGGAACCCGATTTCGCCGACGAATCCGTTTACCTCAGTGTGGACATCGACGCGGCCGACCCGGGTGTCGCGCCGGGGACCGGCACGAAAGAGCCCTTCGGCCTTTCCTCGCGGGATCTCGGGGACGCGGTGCGGGCGATCGCACCGTCGATGGACGGCTTCGACGTGGTCGAAGTCAACGACCGTGACGACGGCCAGGCCGCGACGCTGGCCGCGAAACTGCTCCGAGTGGCCGTCCGCCACGCTGTTACGAGCGAGTAACCCCCCACTCTTTGTAGCCGGCTCGCCAACCTGTGGATATGGAACGGGCAGTACTCTTCGATCGACTCGACGAGGAGTTGGACCGTGATGGCTACGCGGAGGTCGACGCCAGCGCGAACGGGCTCCAGGTCGGAACCACCGAGGGTGTCGCCGATCGGGTCGCCTTCGCGGTGGATGGCGTCGTTTCGACCATCGAATCGGCGGCCGCGTGGGACGCTGACGTGCTGGTCGTCCACCACGGGATCTCGTGGGGCGGGATCGAACGGGTGACCGGTCGGACCCACGACCGGATCGCTGGGCTGCTCGAAAACGATATCGCCCTCTACGCCGCCCACCTTCCCCTCGATGGCCACCAGTCCTTTGGCAACGCTGCCGGCCTGGCTGACATGCTCGACATGGGGAATCGAGCGCCGTTCGGGAAACTGGGGCCGGTGACGGTCGGGCAGAAGGGTTGGTTGCCGACGCCAATGACGCCCCCGGATCTCCAGTCGACCCTCGAAGCCGCACTCGATCACGGTGGGGAGGGTATCCGATTGCTTGATTTTGGCGTCGATCAGATCGAAACCGTGGCCATCGTGACCGGCAGCGGCACGGATTGGGTGGACGAGGCGGCCGCGGCCGGTGTGGATGCCTTCATCACCGGCGAAGGGGAGGGCAAACTCTATCACATGGCCAAGGAGTCCGGGGTGAACGTGTTCCTCGGCGGGCATTACGCCACCGAAACCTTCGGCGTCGAGTCCCTGGCTGAGCTGGTCGAGGAATGGGGACCCGAAACGACGGTCATCGAGGAACCGACCGGTCTGTGAACCTCGGGTTGGCTCGCCGCCATTCTGCAGTACTACTAGTCATTTCACCGTGAGGAATCGGTGTCGCGTGACCCGGTCGTGGGATAGTTGGGATGATCCAGCTGGCCCGATGTATATCTTGACGCCGCTGGCCGTGGCACTGAGCCCGGTCTGGCGACCATCCAGGTTCTCGATTTCGGGCTGCTTGAGGCAAATCCGGCGGTCGGTTCCCCGACACGTGTGTATTTACCACTTCGTGACACAGTATCACATGCACATGTCAAACGACGATCCAATCGACGAAATGCCGTCAACGCCACGACAGTTCGCCCGGGAATGAAGCCGTCTGGGCCGCCTATTCGGATCTGGGGAAGGCGACGGCCGAGGCTGGGCCACTCGCTGGCGAGCAGAAGCGACTCGTGAAACTGGCCATTTCCATCGGGGCGCAGTCGGAAGGTGCGGTCCACTCCCACGTCAGTCGAGGGCTGGACGAGGGGGTCGATCCGGCAGCAATGCGGCAGGTTGCGATCCTCTCGATCCCGACTGTCGGCTTTCCGGCGGCGATGGCGGCGCTTAGCTGGATCGACGACCTTGTCTGAGACGGTCCGAATCCCTCGATCCCCCATGGACACGACTCGGTATGAAGAACACCCCCACCTGCCCGGCGTGTGACCGTCCACTCGACAGCCGTCACTGCAAGTACGTCTGCCCGAACCACGGCGTCGTTTTCGACTGTTCGGATCCGTTCTGGTGAGTCAGAGGTCTTCCAGGACGCCCGCGACGATCAGCGGGAGCACCAGCGTGGCTTCGGCCTCAACCAGCGTATGATTCTTCTCGCCGTCTTTGATCTTCCCCCACGAGACGGCCTCCTTCGGCGGGGCACCGGAGAGCGACCCGTCGCCCTCCATCCCCGTCGAGACGTAGACGGCGTAATCCGCGCCGCCGCGGAAGAGGTTCGTCATGATCGCCTGGTGTTTCGGCACGCCACCCCCCAGCACGATCAGCCCGGTCTCCTCGGCCAGCAGCCCTTCGTCGATGAGCGCGTCGTAATCCTCGAGGATCTCGATGCCGACGTCGGGGTCCTCGTTCTGCCGGTAGTAATAGAGGAAGTTGCCCACTTCGGCGTCGGTCAGCGCGGGGCAGTAGACGGGGACGTCGTGATCGGCTGCCTGGGCCAGCACCGAGTCCTCGTCGTCCAGCCGCTCGCCGATTTCGCGTGAGAAGGCCGTCGGCGTGCGGATCTTCTTTTCGGCGAAGAAGTCGGGGAAGAAGTCGTTGAGGTAGGATTCGAGCCAGACATAGCGGTCCGAGGGGACGAAGATGTTGCCCAGGCGGTTGATCCCCTGCTCGCGCATCTCGCCCTCGTCGACCTCCCACTCGCCCATTTTGAACGGCTTTTCGGCCTTGATGATGTCCTCGGTGATCGAGCCGGAGGTCGTGATCAGCACGTCCACGAGCCCCTCCCGGACCATCGCGGCGACGACTTCCCGCAGGCCCGAGGAGACGATGTTCGAGGTGAGCGTGAGATAGATCGTGGCGTCGGCTGCCCGCATCTCTTCGATCAGGTCGATGGCTTCGGCGACGGCGGTGGCCTGGAATCCGGTCGTCGCGTAGCTGTCGAGCAACTCGCCCACGTCGAACTCCCCCCGGAAGTCATACCCCCGGACGTCGGGGCCGGAGAGGTCCGCCTCCGAGCCCGGCACGACGTTATCCTTGGTTTCGTCGGTCATACTAAACCGGCCGGGACGCGGCGTAAAGAGTCCATCACTTTCGATCCGCGAACCGCTCCATCGATATGGCCTTGATCGGCTCCCGGACCGGTGTTTGTTTTTCCCTCCGGGTCGAAGGCGAGAGTGGCCGATGACGATCTACCGGGCCGAGCCGGCATAGGCACCCGGCGATGACGAGCCCTATGAGTGCCGAGGCCGTTCGTACTGATATCGTCCCGGAAGACTGCGTGAATCTTACAGATTCTGCTCGATCCACCGACACCACGCGTGGAAATCGGTTGCGCCACACTGCTCGGCGATCGACTGGAGTGTTCCGGTCGGGATGTCATCCGCCGATTGCATCGGCACTGTCACGATTCGTACCTCGTCCGTGTCTGGCGATTCGTAGCGAAGTTTCAAATGGCTCCCGACGCGGCCACTCCGGACGAACCCGTGATCAATGAGTACGGATGCGATCTCACGCCCCGAAAAATTCGTCCGGACCATTCACCGCATGAACTCGGGGAGCTCCCGGTCGCCAGGTTCTTCGTCGTCAAGTCCCCATTCTTCGAGATCGTCCTCAGTAACGGGTTCCCCGCCCCCCTCGTGCAATTCCAGTGCCTCTGCAAGCATCCGGAGTGCTTCAGTCTTCGTGTCGCCAAACGAGGCAACGCCAGTTTCGATGTCACGAGCGGTAATGCGGCCATCCTCCTCGTGGATAAATTCCACTCCTTCCTTGGGTGGCTCCTCTCGCGTTGCACTCGCCATATTGCAAATCAGGTGAAGCAGGGGAATAAGCGTTCGGTTGGATACCCGAATCGGCCGCTCTCCGCAGGAAGACAGGTCGAAGATTCCTTGTCTCTCGGTTCAGCGTCCGACCGGTTTGCCCAGTCCAGTTCCCTCCTGCGAGTCCCGTCGTCGCAATTTGCCCGGCCTCGAATTTATTAGGGATCGCGGACCAATACCCTTGCATGAACATCGTCGAGGACCCTGACCACAGTGACGGTGCGCCGACGATCGAAGGCACCGGAATCAGGGTGAAAGACGTCGCGTCCGCCTACGAGCACAGCGGCTACGAGCCGGACGAAATCACCCAACTGTATCCGGATCTTTCACTCGGCGATGTGCATCGCATCCTCGCTCTTTCTACCTAATCTGTCACGATTCTCGGCCCCACTTGCGAAACCGCCCGAGGGGTACTGTACCGCAGCGAGACCATTTGAGCCCGTGAATCGGTTGCGTCGCCCCCATCAACGTGCAGCAAGCTGGACGGACTATTGTTGGTGTGAAGACAGCGACCAATTCCCATCTCGAAAACGGTTCAGAACACGATCGAGGGATCCACTCCTGCTCATTGAAGCAAATCGACGAATTTGCCCCTCGATACAGTCACATCGAAAGGTTGGCAGGGCGCATCCACGCTGACCAGCGGTCGCAAACCGATTCACAACGCCGGACAGTCAGACACGGATTTAAGAACGATGACGAACAAGTACCTTCCATGGCCGCCGAAATCTCCGACCGAGTTCGGGAAATAGCGGCGGCTCGCGGTCTTTCCGAGTCCGAAGTGTTCGAGCTGGCCCTCGAACGCGGTCTGGAGGATCTGTGGGAGTCTCTCGTACTCACTCAGTACCTTGAGGGGACTCTCGACCGCGAGGAGGCGGTCGAATACATCGGCTGGACGAAAGTCAAGCGAGCGGAGCGAGAGCGTGAGGTCTTCGAGGCAGATGTCGATTGGGGCCTGAACGCGTGACGTTTGTAGTTGACTTTCCCGAAACAGTCTGATACCGCTCGCCACTTCCTCCAACCCCACACCGAAACACCTTCTCGTGAACCGCCCCTCCCCCGACCCATGCGAGTGGCGAGAGCCTGGACCGACGACGGCATCGTAACGGGCGAATACGACGACGGGGTGCTCGTCACCGAAACCGACCGGTATCCGATCTGTGAGGGAGAGGCGGAACTGCTCGCGCCGACCGAGCCATCCGCGCTCTACTGCGTCGGTCGCAACTACACCGAGACCCTCGATCAGATGGACTACGATCGGCCCGACGAACCGGACTTCTTCATCAAACCGCCGGCGGCGGTCCACCCGCCGGAGGCACCCATCGAGTACCCGGCGTTCACCGACGAACTCACCTACGCCGGCGAACTCGCGGCCGTGATCGGTGAGCGGGCCCACGACGTCGACCCTGAGGCGGTGCCATCGATCGTCCGCGGCTATACGATCATGAACGACCTCGACGCGCTCGATCAACAGGGCCGGACCGCCAGGAAGGCCTTCGACGGCTCGGCCCCGCTTGGGCCGTGGATCGAAACCGACCTCGATCCGACGGATCTGGACATGCACACCGACATCGACGGGGAGCGACGCCAATCCGCAACCACGGCCCAGATGATCTTCGACCCGTTCGAAGTTGTTGCCTTTCTCTCCGAACGATTCACCCTGGAACCCGGGGACGTGGTCGCCTTCGGCAGTCCGGCGAATCCGGGCACGATCGAACCGGGCGACACCGTCGAGATCACCTACGACGGTATCGGCACGCTCCGGAATCAGGTCGAGACGAAGGGGATCGCCTGACCTGTCTGGAGGTTGTGAACGAAAGAGGCCGCCCCAGGCTCGTGGGTTAAACCCTTTAGGGGATGGCAGCGAATCACCAGTATGCCCAACGTGCACGGTCCCGAATCTGCCCGGTGGTGGCGATGGTAAACGTCGCACTCTCGGTCGGGCAGCTTCTCCTCGCCCTCTTTCTCGTGGTCCTCAACGGCTTTTTCGTCGCCGCGGAGTTTGCCTTCGTCCGGGTCCGCTCGACCTCGGTGGAGCAACTCGCGGCTGAGGGCCGGACTGGCTCCGCGGCGCTCCAGGGGGTAATGGACAAGCTCGATGACTACCTCGCCGTGACCCAACTCGGCATCACGATCGCCTCGCTGGGGCTGGGGTGGGTCGGTGAACCCGCCATCGCGTCGCTCATCGCGCCCGTCGCTGGGGCCTATCTGCCGCCGGGGCTCGTTCACCTCGTGGCCTTTGCTATCGGCTTCGGGATCATCACGTTCCTGCACGTGGTGTTCGGGGAACTCGCGCCCAAGACCCTCGCCATCGCCCAGGCCGAGCGCCTCTCGCTTTTCGTCGCGCCACCGATGCGCCTCTTCTACTACGTGTTTTACCCGGGCATCGTCCTGTTCAACGGATCGGCGAACGCCTTCACGGAGTTGCTGGGAGTCCCGCCTGCCTCCGAAACCGACGAGACTCTCGAGGAACGGGAGATCCGGCGTGTCCTCTCCCGGTCGGGGAAGGAAGGCCACGTCGACATGGCCGAAGTGGAGATGATCGAGCGGGTCTTCGATCTGGACGACACCGTCGTCCGGGAGATCATGGTCCCCCGCCCGGACGTCATAACAGTGCCCAAAGACGCGACCATGGAATCGGTCCGGCAAACGGTCCTCGAAGCCGGCCATACCAGGTATCCGGTGGTCGAATCGGGTGAAGATCAGGTCGTGGGGCTGTTGGACGTCAAAGACGTCCTCCGCGTGAGCGGCACGGACGAGGAGGAATCGAAAACGGCGGCGGATCTCGCCCGGGATCTCATCGTCGTCCCGGAAGCGACGGCGATCAACGATCTGCTCGTCCAGTTCCGCGAGGAGCGCCAGCAGGTCGCCGCCGTCATCGACGAATGGGGAGCCTTCGAAGGGCTGGTGACGGTCGAGGACGCTGTCGAGGCGATCGTCGGGGAACTGCGAGACGACTTCGACGCGGCCGAATCCGAGCCGACGATTCGGGAGCTCGAGGAGGGCGGCTACCGGATCGACGGCAGTGTCCGGCTGGCAGCGGTCAACGAGGTCCTTGAGGTAACCTTCGAGAGTGAGAGTTACGAGACGATCGGTGGGGTCGTGTTAGACGAGCTCGGTCAGGCGCCGGGCATCGGGGATTCGGTCACGATCGCCGGCTACACCTTCGAGGTCACCGGCGTGGATGGGAACCGGATCTCGACCCTCCTGGTCAGGCCGGAGGACACGGCGACTGACTCACCGTCGTAACCCAAACTCGGGGAGCTTGCCAGTGCCGGGAGACACTTGGCTGCGGGATTCGTATCACAGTCATGGCCGATCCGGTCCTCGTTTACGACGATGCCTGCGGGTTCTGTACGTGGTGGGCCGATTTCGTGGCCGCCCACTCACAGGTCGACGTCGTCGGCTTTTCGGCGCTCTCTGAGGCCCACCTGGAGCGGCTGCCGGCCGGCTATCACAGCTGTGCGCATTTGCTGACCGAGGAGACGGTATATGCTTGTGGCGAAGCGGTCGAAGCGGCACTTTGTCGACTCGATGGCATGCCAGCGGCATTGCAACAACCGGGTCCCATTCGACGCCACGCGACCTACAAGCGGATCCGGGAACGGGTGTATCGATGGGTCGCCGACAACCGGGGTCGACTCGGGTGGTTCCTCTCGAAGCCCGCACCCGCGAGGGAAAACAAGTCCTAAATCGCCCTGTTCCGGTCAGTCGTCTTCGAGCAGAAAGGTCCTGATCGCGTCCCGCCCGTCTGTGTCAGCGGCGACCTGCGTGAACCCCAACTCGGTGAAAATCCGCTCCCAGTTTCGGTAATACAGGGGGACCTCAGTATCGACGTAATTGACGGGCGTCGTGTCCTCGGTGGCCGTCGACTCGCCTTCGTTTTCGATAGTGACGAGGAGCCGATCAGTGATCCGTGCCAGTTCCGCAAAGACCCATTCGCTGTCAGGATGGAGGTGCTGGAGGGTTTCGACGGCAAACACCGCGTCAAAGGCTCCGTCGTCGAAGTCGGTGACGACCGATTCGATGGCTGCATACTGGATCGAGGCGACGTCCGCGAGTGCCGGAAACGACGTTTCCATGGCTTCGCGGGCCTCCTCGTTGAGTTCGACCCCAGTCAGGTTCGTGTAGCCGGCTTCGTACAGCGCCGCGAGATGTCGGCCGGAGCTACAGCCGACTTCCAGGATCGCCGGGTCCGGCCCGAGGTGGGCCTCGACGGCCGAAATGACCGCCTCGCTCGCTTCGTTCGAGCCGTAGTACGCATAATACGCCGGCGAATATTCGCCGGAGCGGTCGGCCCACTCGTCTCGAACCTGTTGTGAATCCACAGCCAAAATCGGGGCGCGTGACGTATAGGACCGTCGGAGCGCTTTGTGGCCGGTGCCTCGAACCCGGAGCCGGTCAGGTTTCCTCCTCGATCAACGCCTCGAGTTCGTCGGCACATTTGTTGATGCCGTCCGAGGCCTCGATCAGGCCGAGACTCATGCGATCGTCGGCCCGCTCGCGAAACTGGTCGACCAGATCCGCTATCTCGGCCACGGGGACCGATTCACCGTCGGTGTTCCCATTCGAATCTGTCATCGTCCGCCATAGGAACCGAACGGGTATTAAACCATGCCGACGGGGCGACCAGGGGTAATAGTTTAACCCAGGCGCCCGGTACCATAGGTATGGCAACCGAAGACGATGCCGCTGCGGAAAGCGGCCAAGCGGACGCCTCGTCGACAGCGACCCAACAGGAAAGCGCCACCCCGGAGGCGTTGGGGGTAAAAATGGGCAGCACGCGAACGGTCGTCGCCCAAAAACGAGGCGGCAACGTCGTCTCGATTCAGGATCTCACCTGTCTGGCGAGCTACGAGGACGCGATCACGGGCGAGGAACACGTCATTTTCGGCGACGAGGCCGCCACGCAGTATCCGGATCGGGTGCAGTACATGCTCCGGAACGGGCTGCCGACTGACGAGGAATCGACGGAGTTGGCAAAGACGTACCTTCGGGAGTTCATCGACGAAAACGACCTCCCCGAGCAGAGCGTTGCCGTCTACGCGGTCCCCTCCATCGACAACGAAGCCGGGCTCAAACGGTTCGAGACCGCCCTCGAAGACAGTGCGATCGGCGAGTTGCAGATCCGGAGCTATCCCGAATCCCTCTGTGGGGCCGTCCCCGCCTTCGGCGACGGCCTGGAGGCCATCGACGAGACGTTCATGGTCGCGAATCTCGGGTCCACGAACCTCGAGGCGAGCGTGTTCCGAAACGGCGAACAGCTCGTCCCGTTCTCGACGGGCAGCGTCACCGGCTCGGAGGTCGACCGCCGGATCGCCGTCAACGTCGAAGAGGAGACCCAGGGCCGGGTCAACATCGATCTGACGACCGCCCGCGAGTACAAGGAAACCCACGCGGATTTCGAGGACTATCAGCCCTTCTCGGACACCATCCAGGAACCGGGCGGAGACACCTACGAGTTCACCATCGAGGACGCCGTCATGGACGCCGTCGACGAGTATCTCGACGAAATCGTCGACCAGATCGGGAACGTGTTCATGCCGACCCTCGACCAGCAACACCTCAAGACCCGCCAGCGGGCCTTGCAAAACCCGATCGTCCTGACCGGTGGCATGGCCTGTATCCCGGGGATCGAGACGGAGTTCGCCGACCGCCTCTCCGCCGAACTCGGGCTGGATGTCACCGCGACGAAACCGGAGTCACCGGATACGGCGGCGGCCGAGGGTGCCTACCGGATCGCCGACCGGATCCTCCAGGTTAGCTCGTACTGAACGGTTCGGGGCCTACTTTTATCGCTCGACCGTCCGTAACATTACGCGTGATCGACCGACCCTCGACGTCCACGGACGGCGACACAGCAATGCCGGACGCGGAGGCGATCACGGACTTCGAAACCGAGGAGGGGGAACTCGAGCGGACCATCGGGCTCGCGGGCGGGTTGACGATCGGCATCGGGACGATGATCGGCGCCGGGATCTTCGTGTTTCCGGGGCTTGCCGCCGAACGGGCCGGGGCCGCCGCCTCCCTGTCCTTCGTCATCGGTGGGGTGATCGCGCTGCTCGTCGCGTTACCGGCCTCCGAACTCGCGACCGCGATGCCACGAAGCGGGGGCGGGTATTTCTTCATTTCCCGGGGGCTTGGCACCGCGCCCGGCGCTATCGTCGGCCTCAGTCTCTGGCTGGGGCTGGTCTTTGCCTCGGCCTTCTATCTCGTCGGGCTGGGTCAATATGTGACCGCGGCGATCGCCGAGGTCGGGTTGGCGCTCCCTCTCGATCCGGCCATTCCCCTCGGGGTGCTTTTCGCCGTCTTGCTCACGGGGGCGAGTATCGCCGGGACGGAAAACTCGGCCTCGCTGCAGAACTACATCGTCGGCTTACTATTGGTCATTCTCACCGTGTTCCTGACTTACGGTGGCCTCGACGCGATGGGTGTCTTCGGGCGGGAGACCGTCCCGGAGGCGTTTTTCCCCAAGGGCTATTTCCCAGTCATCTCCACGGCGGGGCTGGTGTTTACCTCCTATCTCGGCTTCGCCCAGGTGGCCACGGTCGCGGGTGATATCAAGAATCCGAGCCGTTCACTGCCGATCGCCATGGTCGGCTCGGTGATCGTCGTCACGATCCTGTACGTGGTGACGATCTTCGTCGCGACGAGCGCGTTCGGTGCCGAGACCCTGGGCGAGTTCGGGGCGACGGCCATCATCGAGGTCGCCCGGGAGTTCCTCGGCCGGCCCGGGGCCATCGCGATTCTCCTCGCGGGGATCCTCGCCACGATTTCGAGTGCGAACGCGTCGATCCTCTCGGCCTCCCGGACGGTGTACGCGCTGAGCCGGGACGCGATCTTGCCGGATGCGGCCGGGAAACTCAACATGCGATACGGGACGCCACACATCGCACTGCTTGCCGCGGGCGGCCCGATCGCAGTCCTCGTGATGACCGGCCAGGTCGAGCTGTTGGCCGAAGTCGCCTCCTTCCTTCATTTGCTCATGTACGGCTTGATCGGTGCCGCGGTGATCGTGCTCCGGCGCCAATCGCCTGACTGGTACGAACCGACCTACGAAATGCCGGGGATGCCCGTGTTGCCGGGGATCGCCGTGGTGGCGAGCTTCGGGCTGGCCGCGCAGATGCAGGTCCGGGCGATCGTCATTGGCGGCGGGATCATGGTGCTCTCGTATGGCTGGTATCGGTATTACGCGCCGGACGTCGATCTCAAAGGGGTGTTCAACTAATGACAGACAGACCGACGGTTCTGGTACCGCTTGAAGTACTCGAAGGTGAATCGATTCCGGACGGTGTGCCGGCGCTGCTGGCGGACGCCCACGTTGTCCTCCTGGGATATCACGTCATTCCCGAGCAAACGGCGACCGAACAGGCACGGGAACAGTTCGGTCCCCAGGCGATGGACCGCCTGGAGGAGTTCGAGGAGATGGTCAGTGCGGGAGGCGCGACGATCGATTCACGACTCGTCTTCACCCACGAGGGCCAGCAGACGATCGATCGAGTGATCTACGAGGAGGGATGCCAGGTGGTGCTCGTGCCGAAGGCGACACCACCCGTCGAGGACGTCCTCGTGCCGGTCCGGGGAAGGATCGGGAACGATCGTCTCGAAACCGTCGTGGGGGGTCTTTTCGCCGATTCCGAGGCCACGATAACCCTGTTTCACGTCACGGAGACGGGCGAAACGGATGCAGCCATCGAAGAACTCCTCGAGGAACTCGCGGGTCGGCTCGTCGATACGGGCATCGACGGCTCTCGGATCGTGACACGCGTCGAATCCGGAGCGGAACCCCTCGAGCGTATAATCGATGCCTCGGGTGAGGCGGACGTCGTGGTGATGGGGGAGTCTGACCCATCCGTCGCGACGTTCGTGTTCGGGCTCCCCGAAACCCAACTCGCCGACCAGTTCCTCGGTCCGGTCTTCATCGTCCAGCGGCCGCGCCCGGACTCCCAGGCGGAGGAGACAGCCGAATAACACAGCGTTAATACGACCGCCGGCGGATCTTCGCATAGGGACACCATTGGTGTCGACCCGAAACCATGGCGGACACATACGACCTCATCATCGTCGGCGGGGGCATCAGCGGGGCATCGTTACTGTACGCGGTCGCCAACTTCTCCGACGTCGAACACGTGGCGCTGTTCGAGAAGGAGGCAGAGATCGGGGCGATCAACACGTATCACTCGAACAACTCCCAGACCCTTCACTTCGGTGACATCGAAACGAACTACACCCTGGAGAAGGCCCGATCGGTCAAGGAGGGGGCCGAAACGCTCGCGGGCTACCTCGAAGCGACCGATCCAGACCGGGAGATGTACGATCGGCGGTCGAAAATGGTCATCGCCGTCGGCGAGGCGGAAGTCGACCGCCTCGAACGCCGGTACCACGAGAAGGGATTCGGCGATCTCTATCCCAAACTGGAACTCATCGATCGCGAGCGCATCGCCGAACTCGAACCGGCCGTCGTCGAGGGACGGGACCCCGACACCGAGCTTCGAGCCCTCTATACGCCGGATGGCTACGTCGTCGATTACGGGGCGGCCGCGAAGTCGCTGGTCGAGGATGCGAGCGAAAAATCGGGAGTCGACGTGTACACCGAGACGGGCGTCGAGGGCATCGTCGAAACCGCTGACGGCTACGCCGTTCGTACCGGATCAGGCACGGCGATGGCCGACGGCGTCGTCGTCAGTGCCGGCTCACATAGCCTGCAGTTCGCCAAGCAACTGGGTTACGGAGAGCACATGGCACTCCTCCCGATCGCGGGGAGTTTCTTCCTCGCGGAGGACTTCCTCAACGGGAAGGTTTACACGCTGCAGATGGCCAAACTCCCATTCGCGGCCGTGCACGGGGACGCGGACGTCCACGACCCCTCTGTGACCAGATTCGGACCGACGGCGAAACCGGTCCCGGCACTCGAACGCGGGGAACTGTCGACCGTGAGTGACTTCTTCGACGTCTTCGGGTTCGACGTCGATTCGTTCCTGAGTTACGCGAACATTCTAGCCGACCGGGTGCTTCTCCCCTACGTCCTGCGGAACCTGGTCTATGACCTTCCGGAGATCGGGACGCGCCGGTTCCTCCCGCACGTCCAGAAGGTCGTGCCGAACGCGACCCGCGAGGACATCGAACCGGCCCGAGGCTACGGCGGGATCAGACCGCAGATCGTCGATACCAGCGAGAAGAGCCTCGACATGGGTGAGGCGACGATCGAAGGCGATGACATCATCTTCAACATCACCCCGTCGCCTGGTGCCTCGACCTGTCTGAAAAACGCCCGACGCGATGCGCGATCCGTCGTCGAATTCCTCGACGGCGATTATTCCTTCGACACAACGGCGTTTGACGCGGCCACGATCGATCACTTCCCCCGGGCTGGGGACTGAGCAGGCCGACAACCGGTTTCGAGGGACCCCGCCACGCCGGAGCCGTGCACCAGTCTTGAGAACAGAATTCCTTTGTCCGTACCCCTGAAACCCGTCGATAGTGGTCCCCCAGTCGAGCCAGGTCCGCACAGCACTCCGCAACCCGATGCGAGCGTTGCTCGTGGTCATCGGGATCGGCCTCGCCAGGCTCGGCCTCATCACCGAGGAGCGGGCGACCAAGACCGTCGATCTGGCCTGGCCGCGGATCCTGACCGGCATCGCGCGGATGTCGAAAAACGCCGCCGACGTGGCGATGGTCGGGCTCGCCCTGGGGCCGGCGGCGATCAACGGCGTCGGCTTTGCCACCCCGTACTGGGGGGTTGCGTTCAGTATCGGCGCCGGGCTCGCGGCAGGGACGATCGCGCTGGTCTCACAGCGCTACGGGGCCGAACGCTTCGACCAGTTGGGCCAGGCGATCCGCTCGAGTGCAGCCCTGTTGGTCGTCGTGACGATCCCGATCGGCGTCATCTACTGGCACGTTCCCGAAGCGCTCCTCTCGGTGTTGACCAGCACGCCGGCCGAAATCGACTACGGCGCTCGCTATCTCCGCATCCTTGCCTTCGGTGTGCCATTTGCCTCGTTGAACCTCATCGGGAGCCGAGCGCTCATCGGGGCTGACGATGCCTGGATCCCCATGCTGCTTCGCGGGGGCGGGGCCATCGCGAACATCGTGTTGAACGCAGTCTTCATTTTCGGCCTGGAGATGGGTGTCGCGGGTGCCGCCTGGGGGACCGTGCTCGCGAACGTGCTCGTGACCAGTTCCATCGCGATTGGACTCGCCCGGGGCCGGCTCCCGCTGATCGGGGCCTTCCCGGTACAGGTGAATCCCTTCGGGCGGTACCTCCATCTCGATACCTTCCGTGACTTGATCACGATCGGGACGCCAGTCATCGGGCGCAACTCCGTCTGGACGATCGCCCGCTTCCCGACCCTTGCCTTCGTGGGCATGTTCGGTCAGCACGTGACTGCGGCCTACATCATCACGCGCCGGATCTGGGGCGTGATGAACGCGCCAGGGTGGGGCTTTGGCCTCGCGGCGAGCAGTCTGGTCGGCCAGGCACTCGGGCAGGGCAAGGAGTCGATTGCCGAAGCCTACGGCTACGAGATCACGCGGTTCTCGGTAACGACCTACGCCCTGGCTGCCTTCGGCATCGCCCTCTTTGCCGAACCGATCGTGGCGCTTTTCATCGGCTCCCGGACCGATCCGGCCATCCCCGTCGCCGTGCCGATGGTCTATGTGGCAGCGCTGGCGATCATTCCCCAAGGGGTCACCAGCACCATCGCTGGCGCCTTGGACGCCACCGGTGACACGCGATGGCCCTTCTATAGCCGGGCCCTCGGAATGTTTGGCTTCTCGATCCCGCTCGTGTACTTCGGGGCGACGACGTCGCTTGGCATCTGGGGCATCTATCTCTCCTTTTTCGGGGAGACTGCCGTCTCCGCGGTCATCAACTACTACCGCTTCTGGACCGGCAAATGGAAAGCGATCAGTCGGGGTTACCGGCCCGACACGCCCCCGGCGGCCGATGATTGATCAGTAGATCGTATAACTGACCGATCCGACGTCGATCGTGACGAGCGTGTTTTCGGGATAGGAATCCTCCGGCACGCCGTATTTCCGGTTGATCTCGCGTCGCACGCGATCCTCGCGCTCCTGGTCGTCGATCACCTCGGCGGTGCCGAGGATCGTTACCATCCATTCGGGGATCCCGGCTTCGGCTTTCTGGACCGAGAGTGAGACCCGCGGATTCGACCGGATGTTCGCGAGCTTGCGGCCTTTCGTCGTGAGCTCGATGACACCATCGTCGTACTGATACCAGAGGGGGGCGACGTGTGGCTTGTTATCGACGCTCGTCGCCAGAAACGCGGCCAGAGGCTCGGATTGCAGGCGCGTTTCGACCGCTGTCGGGACAGTCTCGGCCATACCCGTGGTGTGTGAGCCACTTACAAAATAGCTCGGGACCGCTACTCGATATGTCCTTCGCGGCGCAGCTGCTCGGCGTCCGCGCTCTCGTATCGCCACTCGATGTCGCCTTTCTCGTCCTGCCAGTCCCACGGGTCGATGAGGACGACGTCGTCCTTCTCGATCCAGGTGCGATACTTCATGCGGCCGGGGATCCGTCCGAGACGGGTTTCCCCGTCCGCACACCGGACTCGCACGTGATTCCCGCCCAGATGTTGCTCCACCACCCCGAACTGCTCGGACCCCTTGGGCATTCGGAGGTCCTTTTGCTCGCGTTGTTCTGTCACACCTGCATGTCGGGCCCGAGAGGGATAAACCCGTTCGAAGGCGTGCTACCACCGCCCAGAGTAATTTTTAGGGTGGGCCCGCATTGACCCGGTATGGAACCAGTCGCTGTCGTCGGGGGTGGTGTCATCGGCACGACCATTGCCGCCCGGCTCGCCGACCGAGACCTGCCGGTCCGGCTCTACGAGCGGGATGCACTCGGCTCGGGGACGACCTCGAAGTCGATGGCCATCTTCTTCTGGCACCAGGACGACCCGACGGACACGGAACATCGGCTGCGGCAGCGATCGTGGGACACCTACGGGCCGCTCATCGAGGAGGAGACCCTCGAATTCACCCAGATCGGCACCCTCGAAACGGCCCCCGAACTCACGGACGTTCCGGAGGTGCGGGCCGTCTGGAAGGGGCTCACGGAACTCGGCGTCGAAACGGCGTGGCTCGAAGGGCCGGAACTCGCCGAGAAGGGACTCGATCCGGACGCGTTCGAAGGCGCCTTGTTCGTGCCGGCAGACGGGTTTCTTGACCCGTCGGAGATCATCAATCACTTCGTCGAGGAGGCTACGGCTGGTGGGGCAACGATCGAAACTGGAGTCGAAGTCACGGATATCGCGGTCACGGATGGGGCCGTTACCGCCGTCGAAACCGCCGACGGCACTGACCCGGTGAGCGGCGTAGTGAACGCGGCCGGGCCATGGGCGCCGGCGGTCAATGACTTCGTGGGGGTCGACCAGCCCCTTCGCCACACGCGTGGCCCGATCGTCGTCCTATCCCGGGACGAGGCGTTCTCCCTCCCCTTCATGATTCTCAACGACGAACTTTACGTCCGGGAGGACGGGGTCGACCAGGCCTTCGGCGGCCGGTTTGACACCACGTACGAGACGGCCGCGACCCTGGATCCGGACGCGAATCACACCGTCGACCAATCGTTTTATCTCGACATCGCCGACGAAATCGAGGCCTCGGTCCCCCGGCTCGCCGACGCCGAGATCGTGGATGACTGGGTCGGCTTCCGCACGATCACGCCGGACGGGCGTCCCTTCGTGGGCGAAACGACAGTTGAGGGGTACTATACGGCCGTCGGCATGTCCGGGTACGGGGTGACCCGAGCGCCGGCCGTTGCCGACCTCCTTGCGGACCAGATCGCGGGCAATGAGGTCGATTCCACGCTCGCGGGTTGGATCGCGCCGGACCGGCTGTAATCAGATCAGGCGGCGGCTTTGATGATATCCGGTAACAGCGACAGCGAGTCGATCTCGTAGGTGGGGGCCACCTCGAGGTTGGTGTCCGCGCGGTGGGACCGGCGGATGAAGACCGAATCGATACCCGCTGCCTCGGCCGCGAGCACGTCACTTTCGCTGTCTCCGACGAAAAGTGGCTTCACTGCACCGAGTTCCTTGATCGCCAGCTCGAGGTAGTGCGGGTCGGGTTTCTTCCGTGCCAGACTGTCGAGATGCATCTCCCGGCCGTATACCGCATCGAACCAGTCGCCGATACCGTGTTCGTCGAGGATCGCCGCGACGGTTCGGTCCTGGTTCGAGCTGACGATCCCAAAGGGCAGGTCGATCGCCCCCAGGGAATCGAAGTCACGGTACAAGGGTTTATGACCCGCTCGAATCTCTCGTTCCTGGACGAGGGAGGCCCGGACGTCACGACGGTACCAGAGCGGTCCGGGGGCGAGGCCGTACCGGTCGGCGACCGTCTGCAGATCGACCGGCGTTACCCCGTGGACCAGTCGGTCGACGTCTGCCGGATCCGGATCGGTGACTCCCATGTCCCTGAATGCGTCCCTGACGGCCCGCTCCATGACCGACCAATCGGTCAGGGTCGTGAGCACGCCGTCGTTGTCGAAGATGACCGCGTCGTAGCCCATTTGCAGGCCATACTTCAGTCCCGGGCAAAACCATTCCGGTCAAGCGAGTGCATTCCCGGCCGAACTGTTCCGTTAGGCGTACTCCCGCCAGCGCGCGCCACACTCCGTACATTTGAAAAAGCGGGTCGGGGGTTCGTCGGCGGAGCCAGTCTGCTTGATCGTATACCACGCCTCGTCGTTGCCACATTCCGGACAGACGGTCTCCGTTTTCGGTTTGCCCTCGAAGTTGGCTCCCTCTTCGGTCTCGATCACGTCACTATCGTCCTGTTCCTGGGTCGAGACGAAGGATTCGGCCAGCTCCTCGTCTTTGCCTTCCGTATAGCCGCAACTCGAACAGACCATCTCCTCGCCGTCGGCGTGCATCATCGACCCGCATTCCGGACAGAACTGCATACTGTTCGTGAACACCTCGAGTGAGAAAAGCTTCCCTTTCAGCGCTCGGGTGGCGCTTCCTCCGGCTGGGTCGTCTCGCCGTCCGGGCCGACCATCGGACAGGCAGACACCCGGACGTGATCGACGTCGACGAGCTCGTGGATGGTCGTCCCCTCGTGGGTGCAGGCGAGGTCAGGCGGATCCCTGACATACTGGCAACGCTCGCAGATCCGCTTCGAGATCACTTGGGTGTCAGCACCCTGCTCGGTCGCCCGAAACTGCCCTTCGGCGCTTTCCGATCCCATCAACAGGTCCGCCCATACCTCCTCGGCATCGATTGCATCCACGTCCTCCTCGACGAACGCTCCATCACTTACCGACTCCTCGGATTCCTGTCGCTCCCGCCGTTGTGCTTCGTCCCGCAGGCCGGAGAGGGGAACCGTATCGGGTTCATCCTCGTCTCTTGGTTCATTTCCCTCTGCAAGGCGATCCGCCGCTTCTGGTCGATCCCCATTTTCCGCCGCCATCTCTGTATTGGGGTCGGGCTCCTCAGGCGAATCCCGCTCGCTACCCGCTTGCCCATCATCGTTCGAGTCGCCAGTGAGCTTCGACCTGAGGGACGCAAGCGGGATCGATCCCTCCTCGTCCTCACTCATTCGCGGTCGCCCTCCGGTCCAGTCCCATCGGCCGAGAGGTCAGCCGACGGCTCGCCGGCCTCGGTCCCACCCATCGACTCGAGGTCCGGTCTCGACGCAGCCGACCCCCCTTCCAGGGCCGGTCGCTCGCCGGTTTCCAGGATCGAGGTGCCGAAAAAGCCCGGATTCGCATCGAGGGTATGAAAGCGGGCTTCACAGTTCGGGCAGGTCGCCGTACTCAACAACGCCACGTCGAGCTTCGAATTGCAGTCCGCACATTTTGCCGTCCGGACCCCCCGTTTCGCGGCTGTTCGTTTGAGGTGGTCGGCGCGAGCCCGTTGCTGTTCTCGTTCGCCGATCGAATCGAGGGTTCGCCGCATCGTCTGGAGGGCGGTGCCGAGGGTTTCGACATCCGTCTCAAGCGTTTCGGTCCGGTTCATGAGCGACTCGAGGATCTCCTCGAAGTTCTCGAAGCCCCCCTCTAACCGGGCGTTTGTCGCACTGAGGTCAGCCTGGGTATCCTCGAGGTCGTCCTGCAGCTGTTCCAGCTGCTGGTCCAGACGCTGTTCCAACTGTTCGTGGGTGTGATCGGCTGGGGCTTTGCTGTCAGTCTCGCGTTTGACCTGCACGACACGGTCCCTGAGATCCTGGATGTCCGCCTCGACTGACTCCTCGAGGGTTTCGAGGCGGCTTTTGAGATCTTCGAGTTGGGATTCGGCCATCAGTGACACCTGCTGGCCAGCCCTGCTGGCCCGCTGCTCGGTTGTCTCGACTCCCGCCACACCCGCTTGACGGTGGCTGGCCTGCCCTGCCGCCGTTCGGTTCGACGGGATGTATTCATCTGTCGACTTATCATTGGGTGGAGGCCCGTATAAAACTGATTCCCCGCCGGCTCGGAGGTGGGAGTCATCAATCGGCTACCGGATCTTCCGCACGTTCGAGACGTCAAAGCCAGCGTCGTGGATCTCCGTTTCGAAGCGAATGATGTCCTCGTCCTCGAGCTGGGAGAGGACGCCCCGAAACTCCGGCACGTACATCGTCCGGACCCGCTCGTTGCCGCCGGTTTCCCACTCGAACTGGAGGGTGCCGTCGACGGCGGTCATCAGGTTCCCCAACTCCTGCTCGGTCACCGCGTCTTTGTTCAAAAGGAGCAGGATCAAACTCCCCCACTCCCTGGCGATCCGGCGGAGTCCCTTCAACGTGAGCACGAGGTCGCCGATCGAATGGTGTCTCCCACGGGCGGCAAGCAGGTCGGTCAACGAGTCGATCAGGATCAACCCGCCACTCGCGTTCGCGTCAAGGTAGTCCGCGGTCGCCGTGAGGACCCCCGTCCGGTCGGCGTCTTTCCCGAGATCGGTGATCTCCCGATGGGACGGCCCGTACCACTCCCTGGGAACGGGGCTCAGCTGGAAGTACTCGTTCGAGAGATCCCGGAACGTGATCGGCTCCAGTCCCGCGTCAACCAGTTCGTCGTCCATCGTGAACCGGATCTCGCTCGAGAGGGTCTCCTCGTCGGCCGTATACGAGAGGTAGTGGATCGAATCCGGGCGTCGGGCGGCCGCCGCTCGCTCGCCGTAGTGAAGCGAAAACAGCTCCTGGTCGGCGGCGTCAAGCCCGTTCATGATGGCACTCGTATACAGGAACTCCCTGGCGCCGGCGCCGCTTTCGCCGGCCAGGAGAACGAGGCTGCCGGCCGGGGCCCCGCCCCCGATCCGCGAATCGAGGCGGGCGACCCCGAAGGGGATACGACTCATACCGGTCCCTCGCGTGGCGGTCGCTTACGCGTTTCGGGGAAACCTCTAAGTGCCATGCGGAGAACCATCATGGTACGGTATACCAAACACGTTACAGACCCATGCCAACCTACATTCGCCTGACCAACCTGACGGCCGAAGGTTTCGAAGAGATCGAAGAAAGCGCGACCCGCACCGAACAGATGAAAGCGATGGCTAACGAAATGGGCGGGAACGTCAAAGACGTCTACCTGACGATGGGGGATTTCGATTTCATTACGATCGTGGAGTTCCCCAACGATCAGATGTACACCCAGTTCGCGCTGCGCTTTGCCGAGAAGGGCGTTGCGGACACGGAGACCCTGAAGGCCCTCGACGAAGACGAGTATCTGAGCGTCATCCAGAGTTTGTAGCCCCATCCCCCTTTTCCAGTGACGTTCATCGGTGTGCGAAGCTGTTCAGGAGCTCGTATATCTGTCGAAATCTTCCGGTATCAGCCCGTTTAACAGGGCAGAAGGCATATGTACCGTTAGTGATTAACATAAGACATGACTCACCAAGGTCCAAAATACCCCCCACACATACTATCGCCAATGGGTGGAACTAAACCGTCGGTGTCATTATCACCTGGTAACTGGTCATGAGACTTGCCGAACCAACCGATTTCGAGATCCTGGAAGCACTCTCCGATGGCCGGAGAAACACGGCGGCCAACCTCTCGTACATCCTGGACAAGGATCGCTCGTACATCAACACCCGGCTCCCGATCCTCGCGGATTACACGCTGGTCGAACGGGTGGGGCCGGCCCCGAACAGCGGTCTCTACGAAATCACGGAGCGCGGTCACGAAGTTCTGGACATTCGAGGGTCTGCGACCGACACCGACATCGACTTCGAGGCCAGGCTGGCGGAGCGGATGGAAGGGTAAATTCCCCGGCAAGCAGCAACTGATTTTGGGGAGGCCGGTTAAGACCGGCATATGGCAGATGGATCGGACGCCGAGAACTCGGTTCGACAGGCCGTCGAACGGTCTCGGAGTGGGGCCCCTGCCGTCGGTCGCGTCGTCCGGGATCGGTTTTCGACTGACGAGGTCTTTCAGCGAATCGTGGCCGCGGCCGACGAGGAGATCACCGCGGGCGCGCGTGAGCTGTTCTTCAGCGGGTTAGCAGCCGGTTTCGCGATCACGATCACGGTCCTGCTCTACGTCACCATGTCGGCCTCGACGGGCGGTGATCCGATCCTCAGCGTGTTGCTGTATCCACTCGGGTTCATCTACATCATCATCGGGGGGTATCAACTGTACACGGAGAACACGCTCCCACCGGTCGCGCTCACCCTCGAACGGCTGGCGAGTGTGCCGGCGTTGGGTCGCAACTGGATCGTCGTCCTCGCCGGCAACTTCCTCGGTGGTCTCGCCGGGGCTGCGGCCTTGGCCTGGGGTGGCGTGCTGTCGCCGGAGGCTGCGGCCGTCGCTGCGAAGGTAGCCCGGAAAGGGGTCGAAACCGCGCCCTGGCCGCTTTTCGTCAAAGCCGTCTTCGCTGGCCTGATCGTGGCCGGCGTCGTGTGGGTCGAATACGCGGCGCGGGATACGATCTCCCGGCTCGCCGTCATCTATCTCGCCTTCCTCGCGATCCCGCTTGGAGGACTGTTCCACGTGGTGGTCTCCTTCACCGAGACGATGTATCTCGCCTTCACGGGCGAACTCGCACTGTGGGTCGGGATGACACAGTTCGTGATTCCGGTCCTCCTGGGGAACACGGTCGGGGGCGTCGTGCTCGTGACCCTGGTCAATTACTTCCAGACCAGCGAGGAACGCCTCGCCGGCGCGCGGTTCGAGGGGGGTCGTCGGCAACTGTCGGCTCGGGAAATGGTGTTGGGCGGGCGGATCAGTCGGCTGTTCGGCTTTGTCGGGCGCTCGTACGTGCCCCTCGTGGATACGACGGCTGGCGAGGGCGATACGGAGGGCCCGTATCACGTGCTCGTCCCGCTGGCGAATCCGGACGACGTCGACACCTTGCTGCGCTTTGCGGAAACGGTGGCCGTAACGAAGGAACAGGCGATCATCACCCTGGTCCACGTCGTTCCGGAGTACGATCCTCACTCACAGTATAGCGGGGGTGGCCGGGAGCGGCTGGTGGCCGATTCGGCGAGTCAACTCGAGGGGCTCTGTGAGCGAATCGAGGGCGACTCGGTCCGGTGTCGGCATTCCACGGTCGTGTCCCATCGGTCCTTCGCGGAAGTGTTCGACATCGCCCAGCGGGAGAGCGTGGATCTGATGCTCGTCGAACGGTCGGACAACCACCTCTGGTCGGCCGGGCGGATCGAGGGGCGGCTCGACGAACTGACGATGCGGCTCCCCTGTGACGTCCTCATCCTCGAGGACCGGGGCTTTACCCCGGATCGGGTCCTCCTCCCGGTCGTCGACAATCCGCATGCAAGCCTGAACGCCGAGGTCGCCAGGGCCCTGCGGGACCGCCACGACGCCTCGATCACGCTGCTGTCGGTCGTGGCCGCGGACGCAGAGCGCGAACGGGCCGAAGAGAACCTCCGAACCTGGGCGATCGATCACGGGCTCGAGGACGAACCACGGGTCATCGAAACCGGCAGCGTCGAGGCCGCCATCGAACGGGGGGCGGCCGATCACAGTATGATTCTGGTCGGCGCGACCGAGCAGGGTCTCCTTTCCCGGAGCGTCTCGGGAACGCTGCATTACGACGTCGTTTCGGAGACAGGGCGGACGGTGCTCATGGCCGAACGGCCCACCGATCGGTCCCTCCTGGAACGGCTCTTCAAGCGGCGATAATCAGGAGGAGACGCCGGCTTCCTCGAAGGTCGCCATCTCCCGCAGTGTCGTACACGCGCCCTGGTACACCCCGATCGCCAGGGCGGCGCCGGTCCCCTCTCCCAGGCGCATGTCGAAATCGTAGAGCGGTTCCAGCCCCAGTGCTGCGTACTGTCTCTCGTGGCCCGATTCCACCGAGGAGTGGGAGGGAAGCAGGTAGTCGGTGACCGCCGGTTCGATCCCGGCGGCGACGAGCGCACTGGCTCCCGTGATGAACCCGTCGACGACGACGGGAATGCGCCGGCTGGCGGCTTCGAGAGCGACCCCGGCGAGGGCGCCGATCTCGAACCCACCGACCGACCGAAGCACGTCGATGCCGTCGTCGGGATTCGGTGGGTCCGCATCGAGGGACCGCCTAACGACCTCGACCTTTCGATCCAAGGCCTCGTCGTCGATCCCGGTCCCGCGGCCCGTCACCGTCTCGGGGTCGGCCTCGGTCATCGCCGCCGTGATGGCGGCACTGGGTGTCGTATTGCCGATGCCCATGTCGCCGAGGCCGATGATGTCCGCGTCGGCGGCGTGGTCGGCGACCACTGATCGGCCCACCTCGATCGCTTCGCGGGCCTGGGATGCACTCATCGCGGCGCCGGTTGCGATGTTGTCCGTGCCGGCGGCCACAGGTTTTTGAATGACGGCTTCGCTGCCGGGATAGGACTCGACCACCATGCCGGCATCGACGATCAGGTTCCTCGCCCTGACGGTGCGAGCCAGTGCATTGACGGCCGCGCCGTCGTGGGCGAAATTCGTCACCATCTGGGCGGTGACTTCCTGGGGAAACGCGCTGACTCCCTCCTCGACGACACCGTGATCGCCTGCGACGGTCGTGATGACCGGGTCCGCGAGGGTCGGAGTCGGATCACCCGTCATCCCGGCGATCTGCACGGACGCGGGTTCGAGGCGCCCGAGGCTGCCGGGCGGTTTGGTGAGGTTTGCCTGCCGCTTTTCGGCCTCGGCCATCGCCTGCTCGTCGAGGGGCGGTATCTCGATCTCCATATTTCTTCCAGCCGTGGCTTTCCAATCAATATTTCTTTTCTCCAAATAGATCTGGATAAACCGTGCAAATCGGGTCGGTTATTCGTCGGCTTCGAGCCGGTCGACCGAGTCCTGGATCTCCTGGACGCTCGCCGCCTGCTCTTCGGTGCTCGCGGCGACGTCCTCGGTTTCGTTTGCCACTTCGCTCGCCTTTTCCCGTGCCTGATCGACCATCGCGGCGATCTCCTCGGCGCTTGCGGCCTGTTCGTCCGTCGCGTCCGAGACCTCCTCGATCCCGGCCACGGTGTCATCGACCAGCGTCGCGATTTCATCGAGCATGTCGATCGAATCGTCGACCTCCGAGACCCCTCGCTGGATCTGTTCGCGGGTCGAATCGAGACTTTCGACGGTCTCGTTCGTGTTCTCGCGGATCTCCTCGAGCATGCTCTCGATCTCGCCGGCCTGCTCCTGGGAGTCTTCGGCCAGGGACTTCACCTCGTCCGCGACGACGGCAAAGCCGGAGCCGGCCTCCCCGGCCCGGGCGGCTTCGATGTTCGCGTTGAGCGCCAGGAGGTTCGTCTGGTCGGCGATGTCGTTGATGACGTTGACGATCTCGTCGATCTCCTCGACGGTCCGCTGGAGTTCGCTGAGGTCGGTCTGGACCTGTTCGCTCGCCTCGTTGACCTCCTCCATCACCGTCCGGGCCTGTTCGCCGGTTTCCTGCCCCCGCTCTGCCATTTCTCGCGCGTCTTGGCTCTGTGAGGCGACCGTGTTGGCACTCGAGGCGACCTCTTCGATCGTCGCCGAGAGGTTCGAGACCTCGCCGGCGATGTTATCCATGCTCTCGCGCTGGTCGTCGGCCAGTCCGCTGATCTCGTTGGTGCTTCCCGCGACGTTGTCCGCGGCCTCGGCGAGTTCGTCGATCGAGGTCTGCACTTCCGCGGCGACCGAGCGCTGTTGCTCGATCCGTTTGTCGAGTTTTTCGGTGTAGGACTGAATGTACGTGTCTGCGACCACCTGCATGTCGAGGTTGATGATCTTCAGGATGGAGTGGAGTTCCTTGACGCCTTCTTCGACGACCTCGTTGGCGGCGTCGATCCCGGCATCGACGGCCTCCTCGATCCCGGCGTCGACGGCGCCTTCGACTTCGCCGGTTTCGGTCATCCCGTTCATCACCTCCTCTTTGATAACTTCGCCGACCCGGTTCTGAATCCGCTCGGTTACCAGCGGGATCAGGAGGTTGTAGTAGACCCCGTACTGGCCGATGTACTGCTTCATCGGCATCTCCAGGATGTCGTGGAGTTTGCCGATCCGGGCCCGATTCCGGAAGTAATCCTCGCCGTAGGACCCCGAGGCGAGGGACATGAGGTAGGCTTCCTGGGTTTCTTTCAGGGCGTCGACGCCCTTGGGGGACCGACCGATGACCTCGGTGGTCTCCTCGTGGGCCAGGATGTTGTCGTAGAACATGTCCGCGACGTCCTCTTTGTGCGTCTCGAAGATGTCCTCATAGCGGCGTAACCGTTCGACGTCGCCGTCGTCGAAGTCGACGAAGTCCTTTCGCCAGGCGATCTCCTGGCGATCGAGTCCGATATCCCTGAGCAACGAGCTCGCGTCGACCTGATCGTTGAGCCCGCCCTGGCCGAATTTCGAGGCGTAATCAGTCATCTCTACCAGTACATCGGAGGAGAGGGTTTAGAAAGTTCCGCCGACAGGCGCCTTTTTCCGGCGGTTAGCCGTTTTGATCAGCAAAACGCTGGGCCGTGGCCCTACCTTGTCACTGAATATACAGCCGCCCCAGCCGATACAGCAGATAGATCGTTCCAACCCCGGTCAGGAGCGCGCCGCCAAGATAGAGTCCCTTGTCGGTTTGCAGCCAGCCGACGGCGAACAGGATCGTGGCCAGGAAAAACAGGACGGCGGGGCCAAGATCGGCCAGGAGGTCCTCTTCTTTCATGCTTGGTGGCCTCCCAGACTCCCAACTTCCCCCGTTGTGATCGCGTGGCGCATATGCCTGGTGTGACGCCCGGTCCATTCAGCGCTTCGGTCCAGTGTTTCAGTCCACAGCGGTTCGGTCCACAGTGCTTCGGTCCCGGCTTCGATCGGCTCGAAAACGGAATCGGACTGAGCAAATCCCCACACGGCACGCGGCGTCAGTTCCCATTCGATCGATTCTTGATCCAACCACGTTCGGCTCGGTTCCCGAGCCGTCCCACACCTCGTCCGGGCCCCACTTACATGTAGCCCAGATCGCGCAGGCGCTCCATCAGGTCCTCTTTGTCCTGGGCGCGGCCTGCCCGCTCGGTCGTCGCTTCGAGGTTCTGGAGCCAGGCTGGCTCCTCGTCGGCCTGCTCGGTGCTCACTTCGCTGCCGAGCGACCGGAACCCTTCGAAGTATTTCGGCGAGATCGGAATGTCCTCGTGGGTAAGGCCGTTCGGGAGGTCGTCGTAGCTCTGTGGCACATAGCCCTCCTCGGGGAACTCCGGAACGGTCTCCGGGATGACGTAATGCCAGAAGACGTCCCAGACGTCGCGTTCGGTGAACTGCAGGATCGGTTGCACGCGGTCGTGCGGTGGGTAGATGTCCGGGTCGTGCCGCGGGCTGAAGAAGGTCTCGTCGGCCCGGGCTTCCTGCTCGTCCCAGCGCACGCCCGAGATGACGCCGTCGATATCGTGTTCTTCGAGGGCGTCGTTCAGCGCCACGGTCTTGAGCAGGTGGTTGCCCACGTAGGTGTCAAGCAGGAAGGGGAAGGTGTCCTCCTCGTATTCGAGGATGTTGCGGACGTGGTGCTGGTTGTGCTCGGAGAGCTGGGTGATGTCGATGTCGTCGCCTGGTTCGAGGTCGTTTGCCTCGACGAAGTCGCCCACGTCTTCGTTGCGGGCGTAGATGACCTCGAGGTCCCACTCCTCGGCCCAGTGCTCGACGAAATCTTCGAGTTCGTCGAAGTGCTGGAAGTGGTCGATGAAGACCGCCGGCGGGAGGTCGTAGCCGAACTCTTCGGCGACCTCCTTGACGAAGTAGAGGGTGAGCGTGGAGTCTTTCCCGCCGGTCCACATGATCGCGGGGTTCTCGTACTGCTCGAGGCCCTGGCGAGTGACTTCGATGGCCTTCTCGATCATGGCCTCGCTCGAGTCGTAATCGTCGGGTGATTCGTCGGTACCGTCGTCGTAGGCCACGTCGACGTAGTCGGGGAACGTGGCCGAGTCAGCGTCTGTCATGAGTATGATGGAATCAGTGTTTCGATGGTTCGAAGGCGGTGCGACCTGCCATCAGGAATCAGCCTGCGGAACGGATCTATCGGGAGTGGTGTCGGCTTGCGGAACGGATCGGTCGGGAGCGGTGTCGGCCTCCGGGGCGGTTACCAGGCCCCAAGAGATACGGTTCCACACGCGCTCCCAGAGGTAGTAGAGTGACGTCTTCGCGACGGCCGCGCTGAGTCCGATCTTCGCCGCCGGGGTGAGGTCGCCGGTGAAGAGGAAGGCGATCACGAAGACCGTCGTTGTGGCGACGACGCGGTAACTCGCGGCTTTGACGAGGGAGCGGCGATGGGATTGCATCTATTCGACGTACCCCAGCTGTTCGAGTTTCTGGCCCAGCTGTCGGGCCTCGGCTTCGGTAATCCCGTCGCCGGACTCCATTTCGCGGATGAGGAGGTGTTTGACGAACTCCTTGACGGAGCCGTAGGTTTCGTCTTCGAGGTAGGCCTCCACGTCGCGAACGAACTCCTTCTTCAGCGAGATCGTGGTGTATTCGGACATTGCGTTGTTGGCTGCCTGCAACCCAAGTAATGAGGTGTAATTATATATTATTAACGGTGTGGGGTTGGGGGTTCGAGTGAAATGGGGGCGGGAATGTCCTAATGGGGAAACTGCTAACATATATTTCACTGGGACCTACCAGCGACGACTGAATCGTCTGTTTAACTCCGGCTTTTCCTTACTCCCAGATTCAAAAGTGGGACCGCTGAGATTCGAACTCAAGTCCGACGCCCCCCAGGCGCCGA
>CAZVCA010000015.1:0-24619 GCA_964626045.1 uncultured Halobacteriales archaeon
GATCACGTCCGCGATCGCCTCGGTGGTGATCGGCTCGATGTAGACCTCGTCGGCCATCTCTGGGTCGGTCATGATCGTCGCCGGGTTGGAGTTGACGAGCACGACCCGCGCGCCCTCCTCCTGGAGGGCCCGGCAGGCCTGGGCGCCGGAGTAATCGAATTCCGCGGCCTGTCCGATCTGGATCGGCCCACTGCCGATGAGGAGTACGGTCCGGTCGGTAGTCATTACCGGTTGAAACCCGCACATCGTAATAAGTCCGGCGAAAGATTCCAGTTTTCGCAACTCGATTTCGAAATTCGAAGCCCTCAGTGGGTGAGCACGAGCAGCTTTTCGTCGGTCCGCAGCACGCAGATCGGGCCCGAGGGAGCATTCTTGAAGGAGTGTCCTCGTTCGTCGGTCACGAGCAACCTGTCGAACGGTTCGCCACAGGCCGGGCAGGCATACCCCTCGCGGTTCTCGACCAATCTCGTGGCCCCGTCCTGTCGGAGCAGTTTGAGGCCGTGTCGGTAGTCGTGAATCGAGAACCCGTCAGTCACGTCCAGGGACTTCATCGACCCTGAGGTGGATTGGCTGCCTCAAGAAGGCATGGTCACGTGCTGGCAGTCGGCGAACATCTGAAGGGTCGGTTCGCCATCAGCGCCGGTCTCGATCCAGAGTTCGACGCCTGCCCAGTTCGGTTCCTCGCAGGGGAGCTTCTGGTGCTCGAAGCCGGGCCAGTCCCGTTCGAAGGATTGCCCGTCGATGGTCACTCGAATGGCCGCTGGATTGCCCGACGCGGGGAAGGGGGCGTGCTCGTCGGCCTCGTTTGTGTCCGAGAGTTGGTAGTCTTTCTCGAAGAGGGGCTCGCCGTCACCGTTTGTCACCGTGACAGTCACGTCGTGGGTCTCCTCGCGTTCTCCCAGGTACACCGTCACCCAGTGGGCGGGTCGCGGTTCGGGCGCTGGGGCCGAACAGCCGCTCAGGGCGGCGAGGCCGACAGAAGCGGCGAGGAAGGCTCGTCGCTGCATAGAACTGCATCGAACGTTGCCGGGAAAAAGCCGGGGGAGGCTCAACCCCGCGTTTGATCAGTAAAACGCCTCGACCATCTCGTCGTAGGCCGCCATCAGTTCCTCGGTGACCGGCCCCACGGCAAAAGCCTGGTCGTCCAACCGGCCGATCGGCCAGACTTCCCCGGTTGTGTTCGTCAGGAACAGCTCCGCAGCGTTCCGGAGCCGGTCCGGGCGGTAGCGACCCGTTTCGACGGTGATGTCGAGCTCCTCGGCCAAGTCGAGAACGACACTTCTGGTCACGCCCGGCAGGATCGGCCCCTCGAGTGAGGGCGTATGCAGAACCCCGTCGTCGACGAAAAAGACGTTCGCCGTCGTGCCCTCGGCCACGTAGCCGTCGGTATCGAGGAGGATGGCGTCGTCGGCCTCGACAGTCCCGTCCTCGGCCCGGAGTTCGAGTCTGGCCAGGATCCCGTTGAGGTAATTGTGGGTCTTGAGTCCTGGCGGGATCGCAGCAGGGTGGTGGCGGCGGGTTTCGGCGGTTTGGACGACGGCCGGGCTGTCCCACCTGGACTCGCCGTTCACGCCCGCCCGCGGGAGTTTTTTGACGATGATGACCACGGTCGGATCGACCTCCGGCTGCGGTGTCAGTGCCCCTGGCTGCTCGCCCCGCGTGATCGAGACCCGAACGTAGGCGTCAGTCAGATCGTTGGCTTCGAGTGTCGCTTCGACCCGCTCGCGCAGGTCCTGGGGGATCACCTCGGGCATCCCGAGGGCCTCACAGGTTCCGCGGAGTCGATCCAGATGGGCTTCCCATTCGAAAAGCGTGCCGCCGTAGGCCCGCAGCGTCTCGAACGCCGCGTCGCCGTACTGAAAACCCCGGTCGGTGACGTTGACCGTCGCCGTCTCCTTCGGGACGAGGTCGCCGTTCACGTGGTATCGCATACGTTTTCCACGAAGGCCCGGACGATATCTTTCCCTTTCGGCGTGAGGATGCTTTCGGGATGGAACTGGACGCCATAATGGGGCTTGTCCTCGTGGCGCACGCCCATCACCAGTTCGGGCTCGTCGTCGGTCCAGGCTGTCTCGATCAGGCAGGCGGGGAGGTTTTCGCGTTCGACCCCGAGCGAGTGATAGCGACCGGCGTCGAAGGCCTCGGGGAGACCCGCGTACAGGCCCTCGCCGTCGTGCGTGACGACCGAGGACTTGCCGTGAACGACCCCCGGTGCGAGGTCGACAGGTGACCCATGCACCGCACAGAGTGCCTGATGGCCGAGACAGACCCCGAGTGTCGGATAGTCCAGTTCGTCGAAAATCGGCATCGAAACGCCCGCGTCCTGGGGGATCCCCGGTCCCGGCGAGACGATGATGCCGTCTGGATCCAGCGCGCGAATCCCGTCCAGGGTGATCTCGTCGTTTCGCTCGACGGTCATTTCGCCGGCGAACTCGCCGGCGTACTGGACGAGGTTGTACGCGAAGGAGTCGTAATTGTCGACGACCAGTATGTGGGGACCGTCAGTCATTCGTTTACCTCCAGGTCACCAGCTTCGAGGGCGGCATCGACGGCGTTGAGCAGCGCCCGCGCCTTGTCGAGGGTTTCGTCGTACTCCCGATCCGGGACCGAATCGTGGACGATGCCGCCCCCGACCCGGAGGTGGTAGCGATCGTCCGTTCGCACCAGGGTCCGAATGACGATGTTGAGCGTCGCCCTGCCGTCGAATCCGATCGCGGCCATACTGCCCGTGTACGGGCCCCGGCGGGTCTGTTCGACCTCCTCGATGATTTCCATCGTCCGGGGTTTCGGGGCGCCGGTGATCGTGCCGCCCGGGAACATGGCCCGGATGGCGTCGACCACGCCGGCGTCCGGCCGCAGGCGACCTGAGACGAGTGACACCAGGTGCATCACCTCGGAGTAACGATCCACGCGGCGATACTCCTCGACAGTCACCGTCCCGTAGGTCGAGACTTTCCCGAGGTCGTTGCGCTCGAGGTCGACGAGCATCGCGTGTTCCGCCCGCTCTTTCTCGTCCCCGGTGAGGTCTGCCTCCAGGGATTGGTCTTCGGCCTCGGTTTCGCCACGCGGACGCGTGCCCGCGATCGGTTCTGTCTCCACGCGCTCCCCGTCACGTTCCAGGAGGAGTTCGGGGCTCGCGCTCACCAGGTCGACGCCGGGGTATTCGACGAGTCCGGAGTAGGGGGCCGGATTGACCGTCCGGAGGGCATCAAACGCCTCGACCGGATGGACGGCAGCCGGGGCTTCCAGTCGCTGGGAGATATTGACCTGAAAGGTATCCCCGGCGCGGATGTAATCCTGGACGGTTCCGACCCGCTCCGCGTAGGTGGCCCGGTCGGTCGGGGATTCGAACTCGGCTGTGTCCGTCGCGACTGGCGGGTCGCCGACCGCCGGATTGCCCGAATCGATCCGGGTCGCGAGTTCCTCGAGTCGTTCCCGGCCACGCTCGTAGGCAGCCTCTGGATCGTCTTCAACGACCGGCGAGACGACGAGGTATATCGTGGGATCGGTGTCCACTGGCATTTCCCACGCCGCCACGGCGTCGTAGACGCCGAACTGGAGCCGCGGGAGCCCCCGGTCGTCGGTCGTCTCCCGGGGAAGGTCCTCAAGGTCACGGACCACGTCATAGGACAGCCACCCGAAGAGCCCGCCGGGGTACGGAATCTTGCAATCAGTTTCGGCCAGGGACTCCCCGGCAAGGAACTGTTCCAGTCGATCGAGGGCTCCGGATCCGTCGACACTGAGAATCCCATCGGGATCGACGCCGAAGTAGCCCCATCCGTCGTGCCCGCCGGACGTTTCGAAGAAAAAGGACGGCTCCTCGCCTCTGGCCCGCCGATAGGCGGCCCAGGGATCGACCTGGTGGGTGCCGACGAGTGGAACCCGGGTCCCGTCGGGCGACCCAGCCGCCCGCTCCAGAAACGTCGAACGGGACGTCCGCATCGCGAACGCAGTCATACTGGTGGAAGGTCGGGCGCGATTCAAGACACTTTGGGTCCCACGCGACCCTGCCGATTCGAACCTCGAACCGGACTCAGCCTAGACGGGTTCGTCCCACTCGTCCTCGAAGTCGCGCTCGGCCCGGTAGGCGTCGACAAAGGCGTCGACGTCGAAGGCCGCTCGCTGCTGGGTAAACTCGCTCGTGGCCGACTCGTCGCCGACTTCGGTGACCGCCTCGGCCATGATCTCCAGCACAGTCTCGACGACGACCTCGTGCAAGCGCCGGGCGTCGAAGTCCGCGATCCAGGCGAGGGCAAAGCCGGTCGCCCCGTCCTCGCTCGCGTCGTGGGTGACGATGCGGTCGGCCTCGTTTTCCATGACCAGACCCATCAGCGGAATCGTCCCGAACTCCTCGATCTCGCTTCCTTCGGGTGAGATCGTCTCGGCGAGGACGTCAGTCACCGATTCGGGCAGGAACCGGCTCGGCGGGTGTGGGTCCATGACGACCGCGTGGGTCGCCCCACAGTCACACCGGAACTCCCGCATGCCCAGATCGAGGTCATCGGGCGTGATCGTCTCGCCACAGGGTAATTCGATCGACGTGTCAGCGCTGTCCGAGGGGACCCCAGGCTGGGCCATTATGGCCACCCCTCACGGTCCGGCGTGCCATCGGGGGCCTGTTGCTCGCCGACCGTCCAGCCAGCGGCCGCCGCGGCCTGCTCGATCGGGAGGTACTCCCAGCGGGTGTCCGCGGCCGCTTCGGGGGCCTCCTCGTCGGTCCCGAGAAGGACGTACCGATCGGATTCGAACTGATCCGGCAGGCTCCGCAGGGTAGATTCGAAATCCCCTGGGCCCGAGAAAAAGTCCTCGCGGATGCGACGCCGTCGGGTGTATTTTCGGAGGACGTGTGTCGGCTCGTCGGCCGAGAGCACACCGACGTACCGCGTAAATTGGCGGGCGTCGGCAAAGGCAGTACCCGGCTCGGCGAGGGTCTGCAGTGCCGACAGCTCGAAGGCGAGGGTCATTTCCCCCTCCGTTGACGCGTGCATATCGGTTCTGGGGGCGATTCGCGCAAAACGGCTTCGGTCCGGAATTAGGCGAGGTCGACGTCGACGTCCAGGTCCTCGAGGTCGAAGTTCTCCTGCAGGAGGACGTCCTTCTGGTCGGCGACCTTTGCCTCACTCAGGATGATGTCCTTGAACTTCGACTGGGAGGCGAGGTCGCCGATGAGGACCCCACCGATGAGCTGACCGTCCTGGAAGGTCAGCCGGCGCCAGCTTTGCTCGTTGTATTTCCGCTCTGCCTCGTCGTCGCCCTCGGTCGGGTAGCCAAAGGAGAGGAAGGGGAAGTCAAAGTGCGTGATCGAATAGGAGGAGACCCAGCGGAACTCCTCGGCCTCGACGTCCTCGCCCTGATCCGAGAGCATCGTTTGGGCCGCCAGGGCCCCCTGCTCCTTCGCGGAGCCCCAGGAGCCGTTCTGTGCGCGGCTGCCGATGACCGGATCCTCGAACCTGACGATGTCCCCGGCCGCGTAGATGTCCTCCGCGTCCGTCCGCATGTACGCGTCCGTGAGAATGCCGTTGTCCGTCTCCACGCTCGTCCCCTGGAGCAGTTCCGTGTTGAAGTTGAGCCCGATGGCCGCCCCAACGAAGCGACTCTCGTAGCGGTCGCCGTTGGCGTCGATGGTGGCGACGACGTGGTCGTCCTCGTCCGTCTCGAACTCCTCGACGCCGGACTCCAGGACGAGTTCGACGCCCAGGTCACGCATCGCCTCGTGCATGATTTCGGCGCCTTCGAGGCTCAGCGCGTAGCGCCACCAGCGATTGCCCCGCATGATGTACCAGGCGTTCTCGAGGTCGTGTGCCCCGGCGATGGCCGCCAGGTCGATTCCCAGGAGGCCGGCACCGACGATGACCGCGTTGTCCGCGTTTTCCATTCCTTCCTTGATGTCACGGGCGTCCTCGAAGGTCCAGAAGTGACTGATGCCGTCGGCGTGACTGCCGGGCACCGGCAGCTGGGACGGCGTGCCGCCGGTCGCGACGAGCAGTTTGTCGTAGCTGACCGTGTCCCCTGCGTGGGTGTGGAGTTCGTGCGCGTCCTCGTCGACGGACGAGACGTAGGTGTTCAGCTGGAGGTCGATGTCCCGATCCGCGTACCATTCGTTTTCGTGGATCGAAACCGGCCCCTCGGGCATCTTGCCCTTCGCGAACTCCTTGATAAGAATCCGGTTATAGAGGGCTTCGCCCTCGTCGGTGATGACGGTGATATCGGCGTTCTCGTCGTGGTTTCGGAGTTCCTCGGCTGCGGTGCTCCCGGCGATGCCATCGCCAACAATTACGTAGGACACACTCATACACGGCAATTCTCCGTCGTCCTTAATGTGGATTGCTATATCAGTCAGGACCCATTCCTGTCCCAACTGGTACTCACAGTCCGTCGAGGGCCAGGGGGGCGTCCTCACAGATCGGGTCGCCGTGGCCAGGCGCGAGACAGTCGATGTCGGCTATCTTTTCGCGCACGCGCTCGATGCTACGACCGATCCGCGCACTATCGTGGTTCATAAACCAGGGTGGCCGCCTGAAACCGCCACCCCTGTTGATCACGAGATCCCCGACGAAGGCCACTCCCAGCGACTTGCTCACGTAGGCCATGTGGCCGGGCGTATGCCCAGGCGTGTGGATCGCCGTGAACGACCCCACCGTTTCCCCGTCTCGAATCGCGGTCGGCATCCTCGGTGGCGGTGTCAAAAACACGTCGAAGAACTGCTGTGTGGTCGCCTTGAGGCCGGCAAATCCGGGCGTCTCTCGTCCGGCGATGAACTGCCGATCGGGATCCCGGGCCACGATTTCCGGCTCGGTCGGCAGCAAGGTGAGGGTGCCGACGTGATCGAGGTCGAAATGGGTGATCAGGACCCGCTCGATGGCCGCCGGTTCGAACCCTGCCGACCGGATCGCGGCCGCGATTCGGGACCACTGCCAGGGGAAACCGGCGTCGACAAGGGTGAGAACGTCGTCCTCGACAACATAGGCGTTGACAAAGGGGAGATCGATCCGCCAGACCCCTGGCGTGAGCTTCGTCGCCATTTCAGCCGTTGCCAAACACCATCTCCGCGATCACGCGCCGCTTCCCGTCGCCGTCATCGTTTTCGTATTTGTACCGCGTGTCGGGGTCCTCGTCCTGGGTGGCGGCGTGTGATCCGTCACAGAACGGGTAGTCCTCTGACAATCCGCACATGCAAATCGCGATGTCGCCTTTTGCCTCGTCGAGGTCGCTCTCGTCGATGCGGTGGGGGCCGTGGGCGTCGTGCGTGATTTCTCGGGGCATAGGTCGCTTTTCGCCCGCCCGATATTTATAAGTAGTCGCCAAAATCGCCGGATTGGCCGGTCTTCTCGGCAATTTGGGGCCGCCTGCGAGGAAACGGATCGACCTTAGCGCCGGGCCAACAACTGTTTCGCGGCTTCGAACCCGGCGACGATGCCCCCGTCCAGGCTTCGCTCCGGGTACTGCGCTCGGGAGGCCATCCCGGCATAATAGACCCCGTCGGCGACGGCCTCGCCCAGGTCGTAGGGGACGACCGTCTCCAGATAGCCGCGCTCGTAGACCGGAGCCGTCCGGGGGTTCCGGGCCGTTTCGATCCAGTTGACTGCATCGCGATCGAAATCCGGGAAGAGCGATTCGATCCCCGAAAGCCACGTTTCTTCGATTTCCCCGTCGGGTGCCTCGAACAGCGGGTCCTCTGCTGACTGCACGTATTTCGGCACGTACAACAGGTGTTCGCCACCGTACCGGGCCGGATCGATGAAATTCGTGTGCTCGATGAGTGCCCCGAAGGGCGCCTCGTCCCCGATATTGAGCCAGTAGGTGTCCGTAAGCGGCTCGTCCATCGAGATGACCGAACAGACCGTGCCCTGGAACTCGATATCACAGTCGTAGCCGGTCAACGCCTCGAGGACGTTCGGCATCGTCGCCACGATTACGTCGTCAACGTCTCGCGTCTCGGTCGTCTCGCCCTGGAGGGTTATCGACTCGACCCCGTCCTCGAACGAGATGTCGGTCACGCGGGTGCCGGTGACGATCCGATCCTCACCGATTGCCGCCACGAGCGCGTCGATGAGCTGGCCGAACCCACCTTGCAAATAGCCCAGTGGCTCGCCGCGGAGCAGGTCCCGTTCTCCGCGGAACCGCACCCGCCCCAAAAGCCAGGCGGCACTGATGTCCTCCTTCCGCTCGCCGAATTTCGCCTCGAGCAGCGGCTCGAAGAAGTTCTCGTAGACGCCCCCGGTGGTGTGTTCACGCACGAAAGCTTCCAGTGGAACGTTCTCGTAGGCCTCTAAGGTCTCGTAGGCATCGAGGTCTGGAACGCCGCCGCGGACGTCGATCCCCAACACGAGCAGCCCCAGCCGGAAGGTGTCGTAGAGGCTGAGGTACGGATACGCGGCGATTTCCCACGGGGTATCGAGCGGGTAGACGGTGCCGTCCATGTAGTAGGCGTTTTTCCCGATCGGCCAGTCGAGGTCCGCCGCCAGCCCAAGCTCCTCGATCAGGGAGACGATGGTCTCCTCGGACTTCGAGAGGTGGTGATAGTATCGCTCGATGGGATCACCGGCCGTTTCGTACGTCCCTGCCAGGCCGCCGACCTGGTCGGTTGCCTCGTAGATCCGGACGTCCAGGCCGGCCTGCGTGAGGTGATATCCGGCGGCGAGTCCGGCGATCCCGCCCCCGACGATCGCGATCATACTTGGGTGTCGGTGAGGCTGGTGGAATAGGATTGTGGTACACGGGCCGCATGAGCAATCTTAAAACCTTTCCCGGTCCAACCGGTCCGTAGTTACAATGGATATCGCCGACATTGCGACGACGGATTACATCGAAGTCCCCGTCGACCGACGACTCGGAAAAGTCCGCTCTATCTTCGAGCAAGAACATCCCAAGGGCATCATCGTGACCGAAGGCGGCGCCTACCGAGGGGTCATCACCGAGCGCCATCTGCTCCAGTCCCACGTCGAGGACGACGCGAAAGCCGACGCGCTCGCCCAGCACGCCCCGAAGGTCTCACGAACCGAGGACATCCGTGATACCGCACGGATGCTCGTGGAGGGTAATACCAAGGTTGCGCCGGTGTTCGAGGGCGACTCGCTTTGGGGGATCGTCACCGAGGATCTGATCCTCGAGGCGGTGCTCGACAACCTGGACGCGCTGAACGTCGCGGACATCTACACCACGAACCCGGTCACCATCTCGGACGACGCGACGGTCGGTCGCGTGATCAACCTCCTGCGCGAGCACGGTGTCTCCCGCCTGCCAGTCATGGCGGATGGGACCCTCGCCGGGGTCGTGACGGTTCACGACGTGGTCAACGTGGTCATCCGGGACATGTCAAAAGCCACCACCGGCGACCGTCGGGGCGAGGTCGAACGGGTGCTCGACCTCCCGGTCTATGACATGATGTCGAGTCCCGTGGAGACGGTCACGCCAGCCGCCTCCGTAGAGGATGCGGTTCGGCGGATGCTCGACGGCGACTTCGGTGGCCTGGTCGTCACCGAGCCCGACGACGACCGCGCGGTGATGGGCGTGCTGACGAAAACGGACGTTCTCCGGGCGCTTACCTACACCGAGGAGTCCCAGATGGACGTCCAGATCACGAACATCGACCTGCTCGATACCATCTCCCGCGAGGAGATCCGCGAGCAGATCACGGCCATCGCGGACAAGTACAGCGACATGCAGGTCCAGCACGCACACGTCCGCTTTCACGAGCACAAGGAGAAGCTCCGTGGGACACCGCTGGTCCAGGCACAGATCCGCCTGCGCACGAACCGCGGTCAGGTCGCCGGCTCCGGCGAGGGATACGGCGCCGACAACGGCTTCTACGTCGCCGTGGACAAACTCGAGCGCAACGTGCTCGAACTGAAGGACATCCGCGCCGACGAGGAGTACGAAGGGCAACTGTTGCGCAAGCTCAACGAACTGTAATCGCTCGCAGCAGCCAATTTTCAGCGTCGACTCGCTTCGATCCCGCTTTCGGTAATCACGAAGTCGACGCTTTCGCCCTCGGGTTTGGCGCGGTGTTTTTCCAGAACCGCCCGACGGTTCCCCCCTTTATAGCGATCGAGTCGGATGATGGTCCCCGTCCAGTGTGAGAGGGTATGACCGCCCAGCGGTCTGGGACGGCCGTCCTCGGTGTCGGGGTCGCTGAACACCTGATTGGTCAGGACCACTGCCAGGTCGTGTTTCCGGGCCAGGCCCAGGAGATGGGTCACCTGATCGGCCACCGCCCGAAGCGCGTCGCCTGTTTCGACGTCAGCGCTCCGTTCGAGTCGGTAAAAACCGGTCGCGCTGTCGAGGACGATCAGATCGAGTCGGTCGGCGAATTCGGCGGCGTCCCGGACGGCTTCTGCCTGCTCGTCGAAATCGAGCGCCTCGGTCACGATGACGTTCTGCGCGGCCTCATCCGTGTCCTCGGCCCCGCCGGCAAGCACCTGCTCGAAGCGATCGATCGAGAGCCCTTCGGTGTCGATGTAGAGGGCCTCGCCCCCCTCGGCCGCGACGGCGACGGTGCTGCTCAGGGCGACGTTAGTCTTGCCCGCGGCGGGTGGGCCGTACAGCTGGGTCACGGTCCCGCGCTCGAAGCCACCGCCGAGCAGCTCGTCGAGTGGCACACAGCCGGTCGGCACGTCGGCAGTCACGAGCCGGAATTGAACGCCATCACGTGAAAAGCCCCCGGTGTCAGGCTGCCACTGGCGCAACCGTTTTCCGTCGTCCCGTCACAGTCACACACAGTCAATCCCCGATCATGAACGAAGTGCAACTCGAGGTGGCAAAGGCCTACCCGAACGATTCGGGCCGTGGCATCGCCCGCCTCGATCCCGATACGCTGTTGCATCTCAAACTCAGCCCCGGCGACATCATCGAGATCGAAGGGGCCGAGTCGACCGCGGCGAAGGTCTGGCGAGCCGACCGCCAAGACTGGAACAGCGATACTGTCCGCATCGACGGGTTCACCCGCCAGAACGCCGACGTCGGCATCGGCGAACGGGTGACGATCCGGAAAGCCTCGACCGAATCGGCCGATCGGCTGGTGCTTGCCCCGCCCGAGGACGCCAGTGTGCAGTTCGGCTCGGACGCGGCTGGCATGGTCAAACGCCAGATCCTCAAGCGACCGGTCGTCTCGCGCGATATCGTCCCGGTCATGTCGAGCACCAACCACCCCTTCATGCGCTCACCGGGGCAGGCGATCCCGCTCATCGCCGTCGAAACCGAACCCGAAGGAACGGTCCTCGTGACCGAGGACACGGAAGTTGAACTCCGCGAGGAACCCATCGCCGGGTTCGAACGTACCGGCGGGGGCATCACCTACGAGGACATCGGCGGCCTGGAAAAGGAGATCCAGCGGGTGCGGGAGATGGTCGAACTCCCGATGAAACATCCCCAGGTCTTCCAGAAGCTGGGGATCGAGCCACCCCAGGGGGTCCTTTTGCATGGCCCACCGGGAACGGGCAAGACACTCCTCGCGAAGGCAGTGGCAAACGAGACGGCCGCGAGTTTCTTCTCAATCGCGGGCCCGGAGATCATCTCGAAGTACTACGGCGAAAGCGAACAGCAACTCCGGGATATCTTCGAGGACGCGAAAGACGAATCGCCGGCGATCGTCTTCATCGACGAACTCGATTCCATCGCGCCGAAACGCGAGGACGTCACCGGCGAAGTCGAGCGCCGTGTCGTCGCGCAACTGCTGACGATGATGGATGGGCTCGAAGGCCGCGGGGAGGTCATCGTGATCGCAGCGACGAACCGCGTCGACGCCGTCGATCCGGCGCTGCGCCGACCGGGTCGGTTCGACCGCGAGATCGAGATCGGCGTCCCGGACGAGACGGGCCGCGAGGAAATCCTCCGGATCCACACCCGGGGGATGCCGCTTGCCGACGAAGTCGAACTGTCCGACCTGGCGGATGACACCCACGGCTTCGTCGGGGCGGACATCGAGTCCCTCTCGAAGGAGGCGGCGATGCGGGCGCTCCGTCGCTATCTCCCCGAGATCGACCTCGACGAACAGGACGTCCCGCCCTCGCTGATCGATCGGATGATCGTCACCCAGGGTGATTTCGAAGGGGCGTTGAACGAGGTCGAACCCAGCGCCATGCGGGAGGTCCTGGTCGAACTCCCGAAGGTCTCCTGGGACGACGTCGGCGGCCTCGAGGCGGTCAAAAGCCAGATCAAAGAGAGCGTCGAGTGGCCCCTGTCAGATGCAGCCGGTTTCGATCGCCTCGGGGTCAATCCACCGGCCGGCGTGCTCCTCTATGGGCCGCCGGGAACGGGGAAGACGCTGATGGCAAAAGCCGTCGCGAACGAGACCGACGCCAACTTCATCAGCGTCAGGGGCCCCCAACTCCTCTCGAAGTGGGTCGGGGAAAGCGAGAAAGCCATCCGCCAGACCTTCCGGAAAGCCAGGCAGGTCAGTCCGACGGTCGTCTTCTTCGACGAACTGGACAGCCTTGCCCCCGGCCGCGGGCAGGACGCCGGGAACAACGTCTCCGAGCGGGTGGTCAATCAGCTGTTGACCGAACTCGACGGGCTCGAACAGATGGAGGAGGTGATGGTGATCGCGGCGACCAACCGACCAGACATCATCGACCCCGCGCTCATCCGGTCGGGGCGGTTCGACCGGCTCGTGATGGTCGGTCAGCCGGACGAAGCCGGCCGCGAGGAAATCCTCCGGATCCACACCCAGGACACCCCGCTCTCCCCGGACGTCAGTCTCCGGGAGATCGCCGAGCGGACCGAGGGCTATGTCGGCTCGGACCTGGCGACGGTCGCCCGCGAGGCAGCGATCGAGGCGCTACGGGACGATCCGGACGCCGAACACGTCGGGATGTCACACTTCCGGTCGGCCCTGGAGGACGTCCGAGCGACCGTCACGGATGACCTGCTCGACTACTACGAACAGGTCGAAGAGGATCTCACGGGCGGGACCGGTCCCGCGGTCGGTGGCCGGGACCAGGAGCGACATCTCGGCTTCCAGTAAGCGATCGGCTGTCCGAGAGCGGTTGGGCCGTATCAAGTCAAACCAAAGTGTCCGGGATGGAACGCGCCGCCGCAGGAACGAGCGGGTGGACGCGGGATTCGATATATCTTGATCGGCGTCTCAAACGCAAAAAACGGTATTTGCTCGGGGGCCCGCCGGATGTTTCGTCTCGGACAGGCAATCGTGTCAATTATAAATATTGAAATATTATCGCCGATCAACCATCTTGGACGTGACATTCACGAGTAACACCACATCCTACATTCCTACTAATTGACCCCGAAAGTCCAAAAAACCCGTTTCACTGCCCGTTATGCCGGCTCCCGATGACGCACTCGATTTCGTCGGTAAACAGTGTCGCTAAATTGTAAATAGATTAATATATATTAATAACTATTAATAAGCATGGCACGACGAATCCTTTTACAAACGCTGCTAGTCGTCGCGATGTTGATCATCGCCGGGTGTTCCGGGACGCCGACGGATGTGGGCGAGTCCGATTCCCTCAACCCGACCGCCGATACCGATCCGTCCGGCAATGACGGTGATCTCGATGGGGACGGAACGAATGGAGCCGAACCCGACGAGGACGATGCGTCGGTCTTCTCCGATCCGGAACGGGCCCTGCTAGACGCTGGGACCTTCACCTCAACGTGGATCCAGCACGTGACCGACGGCGATGTCGTCGTCACCTCCGAGATGACACATATCGTCGATCTGGAATCCGAGACCTCGCTCGTGAGCACGGTCAATTCCGACGGAACCGGCGACCTCATCTGGGATTACTACTTCGTCGACGGGATGGAGTACATGCGCATGCAAACACCGCCCGCCGGATCGGCTCCGACGTACCTTGCGCGCCAAGCTGATTTCGAGGGCGATAGCCTGGTGTACGACCACGGGTTTGCCTACCACGAATCGGCACTCTCGGACTGGTCCGAAACCGGGATGACGACGTACGACGGCGTCTCCGTCCGTGAATACGTCTACACAGGGACCGAATTCTGGGCGGGATCCACGGGCGGGAGCACCGATACCGGCTTCGACGTGAGTGACATCGAATTCCGGATGCTGGTCGACAACGACGGCATCGCCCGGTACCAGTCCTTCAGCATCGACGGTGTCGACGAGGACGGAACGCTCCAAACCGTCGAATGGGAATACGTCATCTCTGACATCGGCACGACTGTCATCGAGGATCCGGCCTGGTTCGCCGACGCTGTGGCACAGACCGAATAATTGCGGTGCCGGTGGCTCCTGGTTCGCGCTGAACTCCCCTCGATCCTGGTTCTGAGCACGGCTACGCGGCCCACCCCTGACCATTGTTCGACGGCCTGCCCTGCGGGTCACTATCGCTCGTCTTTTGCCCGACTCCAACCGAAAGAGAATCGAAACGAAACGCGCTCCCAAATCGACTTGCTTTACTCCTCGTCCGGTTCGTAGTCGACGGTGACGGCGTTGACCTGGCCGGTCTGGCCGGGGCGGGACCGGACCCGAGCAAAGCCGAGTTCGGTCTCGAGGATCGCGCCTTTCGTGATGATGTTTCGTCGGGCGTAGTTCGGGTTCGCGGGGTTGTCGACGACGTTCTCGATGTCGACCCGCTGGGTCTCCCCGTCCTCGGTGACGTTCGCGACGTCGGTCGCGAGGGCCCGGATTTTCGTGGTGTTGCCACGTGCTTCGACGGTTTTGTAGACCGCTTCGTCGAACTGGGTCTCGGTCGGGCTGCTACCCAGCTGGTGTTTCTGCTTGTTGCCGTGGGGGTGGATCCGGCCACCCGTCTTGGTTCGCGTGGAGCGACCCTGGTCTTGCATATCCTAATGGAGCCCCAGCGCGCACTAAAACCCCTCGCTTGGCAGGTCCGATGGTAACGCCCAAGCCGTTCCCGTCCCTTCGACCGGTAATGAGTCTCCGCGTCGCCGTCGCCGCGCCGTTCAAACGAGCGGGGCGGGAGACGCTCGCCGAACAGTCCTTCGTGGTCGATCTGGCGGTGGATCGCAACTGGGTCTCCCCGGACCAGGCCAAGCGGTTGGTCGAACTGGGACAGAAACAGGGGCTCCTCGAAACCGAGGGCGACGACCTGGTCGCCACCTTCGACGTGAGCGACCTCACCATCCCGGAGGGGTTCACGCCCGACGAAACCCTCTTTCACGAACGCTCGCCGGTCGAAATCGTCATCGACGCGCTGGTCGAGGACGGGATCGAGCGACGGCAAGCCGTCGCGTCCATCAACACGCTCCAGCAGGACCTCGGTATCACGGCCGGGGCCGCCGCCGTGGTCCGGGCCAGACAGGCCGGTCTGGCTGTGCCCACGGCCGAATCAACCGTCGAGGCGGAGTTGCGATCCTGATGGTCGAGGAAACGATCACGGATCCGGCACGGATCGCCTCCCTCTTGCGCGCCGAAATCGAGGGCCACACCGACCCACCCTTCGATTCGATGCAGGTCGAACCGATGGCCGGGGAGGATCCGGGTGACCCGGTATTCGCGATCGTTGCCGACGGGGAGGGTCTTTGTACGGCCACACACGGACCGGAACGACTGGTACTTGAATGGGGGTGGCAGCCCGAGGCCGTCGCGGCAGCCGCTGAGGCCGCCGGACTGCGGGCCCGACCGAAAGCCACGACGCCACCCGCGACGATCGTGTTCCTCGAGCGGGCGGCGGCGGTAAAGCGCGTGATTGATGTGCTCCGGGCAACCCACGGCTCCCAATGAGTTTCTTCGAGACCCTCGGAGCCCGGATCGATCGGATCGACAGCGTCCTCAGCGTCGGGCTGGATCCGGATCCGGCCCGCCTCCCGCCGTCGGTCGCCGAGGCTGATTTGCCACGGTTCTCGTTCAACCGCCGGATTATCGACGCGACCCACGAATATGCCGCCGCTTACAAGCCGAACGCGGCCTTTTACGAGGATCCTGACGGCTGGCGGGCCCTTCGGGAAACGATCGCGTATGCCCACGGCAAGGACGTCCCGGTGGTTTTGGACGCGAAACGGGGCGATATCGGTAACACGGCCCGCCAGTACGCCGAACTGCTCGAAACGGCCGACGCCATCACGGTCAACCCGTATCTCGGGGGCGATTCCCTCCAGCCCTTCATCTCGAAAGCCGACAAGGGGGTTTTCGTCCTCTGTCGCACCTCGAACGCCGGCGGCAGCGACATCCAGGATCGCGAACTCGCTGACGGTCGGAAGGTCTACGAACACGTCGCCGACCTCGCGGCCGGGTGGAACGAGCACGGGAACGTAGGGTTGGTCGTGGGCGCCACGGCGCCAGCGGAACTCGAAGCGCTTCGAGAACGGGTGCCCGAACTCCCCTTCCTGGTGCCGGGCGTGGGCGCCCAGGGGGGTGACGTCGAGGCCGCCGCGACGGCCGGCCTCAGTGACGGTGTTGGCCTCGTCAACTCCTCGCGAGGCATCATCTTCGCCGGCGAAGACGGTTCGGACTTCGAGCGGGCTGCCGGGGTCGCGGCTCGCCGGCTCCGCGATCGGCTCCGGGCGGTTCAGACGGCCTGAACCAGCGGCGTACCACCGGGGGTAGGCTTAACTCCCGGTCCGCACAAAGCCCGGATATGGCCGGAGACCGGGCCCAACTTCGCCAGGCCCTCGAAATCGGTGAACGGTCGGACGGCCGCGTCGAATTCAAAGAGCGCCTCTCGCGGGAGGTCCATCTCTCCGAGGCGCGGTTCGAGAGTTTAGCCGCCCAGCTGCGCCATCGGGTACTCTCCGGGGACGGCGAAGCGACCTACGTCATCGGCGTGACGGACGAAGGCCACGTCGCCGGGATCCCTCCCGACGCCTTCTCCGAGTCGATGGACGTCTTGAATCTCATCGCCGAGGAGGCAGGGGCCCACATCGACGACGTCGAGACGTGGGGCACGAAAGACGGGATCGTCGGCGTGGCCACGCTCCGGGACGGCGGCGCCCTCGAAATCGCGACCGATCATCTCATCGTCGGGACCGCTGGGCACGTCGACCACGGTAAGAGTACCCTCGTTGGCAGCCTCGTCACCGGGCGCCCCGACGACGGCGAGGGTGGCATGCGCTCGTATCTCGACGTGAAACCCCACGAAATCGAACGCGGGCTCAGTGCCGACCTTTCCTACGGCGTCTATGGGTTCGACGATGACGGCCCCGTCCGGGTGGACAAACCGGATCGCAAAGCCGACCGGGCCACCGTCGTCGAATCCGCGGATCGGGTGGTCTCGTTCGTAGACACGGTCGGCCACGAACCCTGGCTGTCGACCACGATCCGGGGGCTGCTCGGCCAGAAACTCGATTACGGGTTGTTGACCGTCGCCGCGGACGACGGCCCGACTGAAACGACGAGGGAGCACCTCGGGGTCCTGCTGGCGACGGACTTGCCGACGATCGTTGCGATCACCAAAACTGACCTCGTCGACGAGGAAACGGTGGAGGCCGTTCAGCGGGACGTCGAGCGACTCCTCAGACAGGCCGGCCGGAGCCCCCTATCGATCGCCCGCCACGGGACCGAGGCCGCGCTGGCGGAGATCGGCGACGGGGTGGTCCCGATCGTCCGGACGAGTGCGGTGACGATGGATGGGCTCCCGACCCTCGATACGTTATTCGAACAGCTGCCGAAGACGGCCGCGGCCGGCGGCCCGTTTCGGATGTACATCGACCGAACCTATCGCATCACTGGTGTCGGCCCCGTCGCGTCGGGCACGATCGAATCCGGCACTGTGGCGGCGGGAGACGAACTCCTCGTCGGACCGGTTGCGGACGGCACGTTTCGGGAGGTGACCGTTCGATCGATCGAGATGCATTACCACCGGGTCGATCGCGCCGAGGCCGGGCGGATCGTCGGTATCGCGCTCAAGGGGATCGAGGAATCCGAGTTGGAGCGGGGGATGGCCCTGGTTCCACGGTCGACCGATCCGGTTCCGACCCGTCGCTTCGAGGCCGAGGTCATGGTCCTCAACCATCCGACACGCATCCATACCGGCTACGAACCGGTCGTGCATCTCGAGACGGTCAGCGAGGCGGCCCGCTTTCTGCCCCAGGACGGGCAATTGCTCCCGGGTGATACCGGAACGACCGAAATCGAGTTCAAGTTCAACCCCTACCTCATCGAACCGGGCCAGCAGTTCGTGTTCCGGGAGGGCCAGAGCAAAGGGGTCGGGACCGTCACCGAGCGGATCGACTAGATAGGGGCGTGATTTTCCTGGACCACTATACCAAACAGGTTACCCCTCGTGGATCCTAATAGTACCTGACATGCCGACCCGGAGACAACTAGCCGAAAGCGAGCGGATTCATCGCCGGACCGGTCGGACGTTCTATCTGGCGACTCGCATGTTTCCCAAACGGATCCGCCACGCGACGTATGTTCTCTACGCGTTCTTCCGGGTCGCCGACGACGTGGTCGACACGACCGACCCGACCTCTCGGACGGCCCAGCGCGACCGCCTCGAAGCGATTCGCGAGGCCGTTCTCGGGCGGGCCGAAACCGACGAGCCGGTGCTCCTGGCGACCCGTGATCTGCTCGAAACCCACGCGATCCCGAACGTGGAAGTCGAGCTGTTCATCGACGCGATGATCGCGGATATCGACCACGAGCCATACGAGAGCCGCGAGGCACTGGATGCGTACATGCGGGGCTCGTCGGTTGCCGTGGCGAACATGATGCTCGCGGTCATGGAGGCCGATGACCCCGAGCGGGCGCGACCACACGCCGCCGCCCTGGCCGAGGCGTTCCAGTTGACCAACTTCCTCCGGGACGTCAAGGAGGACATCCGGGATTACGATCGCGTCTATCTGCCGGGGGACGTCCGGGAGGCCCACGACGTGACCATCGATCAGCTGCGGGCGGGACAGGTCGACGAAGGGTTCAGACACGCGATGAAGGTGGAACTCGACCGAACCGAGGACCTGTACCGAAAGGGGGTGGCCGGCATCTCCCACCTCCCCCGGGACACGCAGTTTGCGGTGCTGGTTTCGGCTGTCCTGTATGCCGATCACCATCGGGAAATCAAAGCCCAGGAGTACGACGTGTTGACCGATCGCCCCTCGCTTTCCACGTGGCGGAAACTCTCCCTGCTCGCCCGGACGAGGTTTTACTGGGCGCTGTCGGGCGACCCGGTTGCGGTTTTCGACCGCGTGTCGACCATCGCCGAGACGGATCCGGCGGAGCGAGAATCACTCCCGCCGGCCTCGTCCTCGCCGCAGTAAGCCCGGCCTGACGGCGAAGTCAAATCGATCCGTGCGGAGTAACCCGAGCCCGATCAGCACCGCGATCGTCGCGGGAACGACCTGGCCGTAGTAGAGGTTGATCCCGCCCCAGAGGATGACGAAACTCACCAGGTCATCGAGCATGAACGGGACCCGTTCGAGTCGGTCGAGGAGGGCCCCTTGAACCAGCACGCGATCGAACACCCAGACGGAAACCGCTCCGGAGAGGATCCAGCCGGCGAAGTTGGTGGCCGGCACGCTATAATAACTCCCCCCGGCCGCGTAGCCCCAGAATCCCACCGCGACGGCGCCGGGGTCAAGCACCAGGTCCATCGCCATGACCATCCCGAGGGTGCCACCGACCCGCAGGGCTGTCGATCCGGCGCGGGGGCCAAGGAGCAGGAGGACGAGCAGGTAGCTGTTCAACACGAGCGGGAGGAAAAAGATCGGGAGGCCCACGGGAACACTCCCAAACAGCATCGGGCCGAGGTCGATGAGATAGCTGAACTCGCCGTAGGGCAGGCCAGTGTGGACGCCGACCAACTCCACCGCGTACGCGTAGGCGGTCAAGCCCAGCACGCCGACGGTCGCGCGCCGGTCGAAAAGGGGGAGGACCCCGACGATGAGCGGGAGTCGCATGACTGCGGTCCCGATCAGGATCAGTGTCGGATCGAAGGCAAACGGCGCTGGGACCCAACCTTCCGCACTGCCGACCAGGAGGATGGCGCCGATGGTGGGAAAGACCACTGCGATCGTAAACCGGTTTTCCTCGACCAGGGTTTCGAGGCGCCCTTCGATTGCCGCCCTATCCATGGACGAGCCTCCAGAGTCCGCCCATCGTGAGGAGGGCGCCGATCACGGTATTGACGACTGGATACCACCAGTAGGCCCGTTCGACCGATACCTCGCTTTGCGCAATGTGCCAGAGCAGTATCGGATAGGGCAAAAGCGCGAGGCCGAGACGCCAGTCAAGCAGCCCGAGGGCAAGGACCGACGTCACCCAGAGGCCGCCACAGTACCCCAGGGCGCCGCTTTCGCCGAGTTCAGTGGCGGTCGTGTGGAGGCCTGCAGCCCGGTCGGGTTCGATGTCGGGAATCGCCGAGAACGTGTGCATCGCCATCGTCCACGCCCACCCGCCGATGATCGCCAATAGCGGCGGATGTGATCCGGCCAGGACCGTGTAGGTCGCGAGGCCCGGAAGCACGTAGAGCCCATTCGAGAGCGAATCGAGATACGGTCTGGCTTTCAGCCGGAGCGGTGGGGCACTGTACGCGGTCGCGAGCAGGATCCAGAGCAGGAGATAGCCCCACGACGCGGGGGGCAACACCGCGGCAAGCGGGAGCAAGGCCAGCCCGAACGCGATGACCACGACCGGGACGAGTCGTTGCCCTCGGTATCTTGCCTCCCGGCCACCTTTCTTCGGGTTGTACTGGTCGGTATCCGTATCGAACAGGTCGTTGATCCCGTAGAGGTAGCCGTTCGCGGGGAGCAGAAAGTACCCGAAGAGAAGGGCAACCGTCGGGGAGAGAAACGCCGCTGTGGTCTGGGCGCCAAAGGCCGCTGCAACGAGGACTGGCCCGGCAAGGTAGAGCCAGAATCGCGGCCGCGACATGACGACCAGGTAGCGGAGCATCCGTCTCAGGATTCGTCCTCTCGCATGTACGACGCCGTGTGTTCGCCGCTGATGATGGTCATCGGAACCCCGATCCCCGGCGTGGTGTACGAACCCGTGAAGTAGAGCCCGTCCATGGCCGAGGAGCGGTGACCTGGCCGGAACACGGCCGTTTGCTTGAGGGTGTGGGCGAGGCCCAGGGCGGTCCCTGCTTTACTGTGATAGCGGTCCCGATAGTCCGACACTGAGACTGCCTCCTCGAAGACAATGCGGTCCCGCAGGTCGGTGTCCGTTTCGGCCGCCAGATCCCCGAGGATCTTGTCCCGATAGGCGTCTCGTGTGTCCGGATCGTCATCGAGCCCGGGCGAGATCGGTACCAGGACGACAACCGCACTGTGCCCATCGGGCGCGACGGTGTCATCCGTCTCCGAGGGGACCGAGACGTAGTACGCGGGGTCATCCGGCCAGGCGGGCTCGTCGAAGATCGTATCGAAGTGATCGCGCCAGTCGCCAGGGAGGACCAGCGTATGATGGGCCAACTCGGGGACTTCGCCTTCGACGCCCAGATAGAGCATGAACGCCGAGGGCGCGTAGGTCCGCGAATCCCAGTAGTCGGTATCGTATTGCCTGTCACTGGGCTGGAGGAGTTCCTGTTCCGTGTGGGCGTAATCGGCGTCCGAGACGACCAGATCCGGCTCGTACTCGCCGTCCTCGGTGCGAACGGTGAAGTTGCCCCGTTGCCCCCTGATCGCGGTGACGGGTTCGCCGGTGTGATGGGAGACCCCGAGATCCTCGTTCAACTCGATCATGGCGTCGACGACGCCGCCGATGCCGCCCTCGGGGTAGAAGACGCCGAGGTTGAAATCGACGTGGCTCATGAGGTTGTACAGCGCGGGCGTGTTTCTTGGGGCCCCACCCAGGAAGACCAGGGTGTACTGCATGATCTGACGGAGCTTCGGGTGTTCGAAGTACTTCTCGACGTGATCCTGCATCGTTCCCAGCAGGGTCAGGCCACGGGCGTATTTGACGAGCCGCGGGTCCAGGAAATCACGCACCCGCGAGCGGTCCTCGTAGACGAAATGCTCCATCCCGATCTCGTAGTTCTCTTTTGACTTATCGAGGTACCGTTGGAGGGCTGCTCCCGCGCCGTCCTCGTAGGCGTCAAAGAGGTCGATCGAGGCCTCGAGGTCCGCGGTGATGTCGATCCGGTCGCCGTCCGGCCGATGGTCCAACCCGGTGGGCTCGCCGTCCGGATCCGGGCCGACGTTTTCCTTGAAAAAGAGCCGATAGTGCGGGTCGAGGTGCTCCAGTTCGTAGAACTCGGCGGGGGCGCGGTCGAAGTGATCGAAGAACCGCTCGAAGACATCAGGCATGAGATACCACGAGGGCCCCATGTCGAAGCGGAACCCCTCGGCTTCCATGACCTCCGCCCGGCCGCCGAGCGCGTCGTTTTTCTCGAGCACGCGGACGTCCGCTCCCGCGTCGGCGAGGTAGGCGGCGGTCGCGAGACCGCCGAAGCCGGCACCGACAATCGCCACTGACCGTCCGGACAACTTGTTCATACATACCGTTTCGGCCGAACCCCTCAAAAAGCGATGGGCCCCGGAACGCTCAGTCCTCGAGTTCGAAACTGTCGGCGAGAATGGCCTCCTGTACGTCGCCTGCGGTGTACGTGGGCCCGCCTCGGACGTCGATCGTGACCTGTGCCGGGCCGAAGACGGCGGGGTCGATGTCCGCCAGGTTCCAATCGACGTGGTCGTAAATCTCCCTGAACGGCTCGCCGTAGGTGACCGGGGCCGTCGAGGCCACGTTTTCGAGGGCTGGATCGTCCCGACGAACCGTGAGATGCACCTGGCCGCCGTAGACGACGCTGTCGTTGACCCGGCCCATGGCCGCTTCTTCGCTCGCCGGAACTGGGGGGACGGGGGCCGAGCCGCTCGCAGTCAGGATCTCCCCGGGATCGTAGCCGAGTTCGAACAGCCGAAACACCGCGAGTTCGGCGGCCCGACCGGCCCCACTGACACTACCGGCCACGCTTGCCGTTCGATAGGTGGGCAGGTAGACGGCCTCGGGGGCCACGCCGCTCCGGTCGGCGATGTGGGCGGCTGCGTCTTCGTTTGGCAACTCCGTCGCTTCGATCGCGAGCACGGCGAGGTCGAAGGCGTCGACGTATTCCAGGGCCCCGAATTCGGTTTCCTCGGCGACGAGGGCTCGGGCCGGCCCGCTGCCAAGTCCCTCAAATCCGGCGTGGCTCACTTCCCAGCCGGCCTTCTGGGAGCCAAGCAGCGCGAGGCCGGGCTGGTCGGTGCTCAACTCCACGTGGGGCAGCGGCGTGCCGGCGACCTCGTCCATGCGGGTCTGGACGGTCGCGAGCCCGGCGGTCTGGAGTTCGGTAAGCAGCAGGCCCGCCTCGATCCCCCCGTCGGCTTCCACCCCGAAATCGATTGCCGTCGCCCCATTTTTGAGTTCGCGGGGCGTGATCGCGAGTTCGTCGGCGAACTCGAGGGCTTCGTCCGCCAACTCGATCGCCATGCGATTGAGACTCTCCATACGCCCGGATTCCCGGCCATCGGCTAAATGACTTTGTGTCCACTGAGGGAGGTGGCCGACGCCGTCGCGCCGGTCTTCTCAATCAATCGGGTTCGGAGATACAGTTTTCCCGCTTGCCTGTGAATATCAAGGGGAGGGGAACTCCATGGAAGACAAGCTTGCCCGACTCGAATCGATGATCGACCGCCTCACCGATGATCAACCGATCAAAGAGGACGAACTCAGGGACATCGCCGGCGACCTGGAAACGGGGAAGCAGTACACCTGTGCGACCTGTGCGATGTACTGCACCGGGGAGAACATCATGGTCATCTACGACCATGAGAACGAGGAGTTCATCCAGATCGAGGCGCCGATGGACGAGTCACAGCCGATCACGGTCGAGCGCGTGAGCTGAACGCCGGCGATCGCCCCCGCGATTGGAACGCCGCCACCAAATCAGGTACCGGCGTCGCGTCGCTTCGATGAGTGACTTCTTGTGCGGGCCGGACCGAGTGAGGGTATGGTCGTTGGCGCTGAGACGACGGTCTACCTCCTCGCCCTGATCCCGGCGGTTATCTGGGGGTTTACACCGGTGTTGGACAAGCGGGGGATGTCCATGGACGGGACGGCCCTGCAGGCCTCCCTGGTGGTCGTGCTGGTGGATCTGTCTATTTTCATCACGGCGTTGCTGGTGCTTCGTGGCGCCGGACTCTTCGCTGGCCTCGATCCCGCGATTGCTGGCCTGTTCCTGTTCGCCGGAGCGACGGGGACAGCGCTGGGCCGCCTGGCGATCTTCGTCGGCATCGATCGCGTCGGCGCGAGTGTCAATACCGCCGTCGTGAGCGGGCGCCCCCTGTTCGCGACGGCGTTTGCCTTCGGGTTGCTCGGCGAATCGGTGTCACTCGATACCGGAATCGGCATCGTCGTCCTCGTCGTCGGCCTCGTCGTCCTGAGCGTCTCGAAAGGGGGCGATCTCGGCGGCTGGCGGCCCCGAGACCTGCTTTACCCGATCGGGTCGGGCACCCTCTTTGCCTTCGGGAACGTCCTCCGGCGGTTCGGACTCGGGACTGGCGGCGCGGACGTGTTGCAGGCGGTCGCGCTCAACGAACTCGGGGCTCTCCTCGTCTTCCTGCCCTACGCCGCGGTGCGGGGCACTGCCGGCTTCAGGTCGGCCGATCGCCGCTCCTACGCCTATTTTGCGACGAGTGGCGGCCTCACCGCAATCGCTCTGCTCTCGATGTTCGGGGCTCTCGCGATGCCGGCTGGTCGGGTGGCAATCGTCGAATCGCTGGCCTCGACGGCGCCGCTTTTCACGACCGTCTTCGCGTA
>CAZVCA010000015.1:24719-27602 GCA_964626045.1 uncultured Halobacteriales archaeon
GGCGAATGTTTTTGCGACAGTAGACGGTAGAAACGGGTATGGCCGAGCGGGAAACGCGGCGTATCGCATTTGACCGTCTCGAAGAGCCACATGTCGCGGGTAGACGGATAAGCGTGCGGCAGATTTACGGGCTCGTCGAGGAACGCGGCGTCGATCCCGAGACTGTCGCGGATCGATACGATCTGGACGTGGCCGACGTGTATCACGCACTTGCGTACTATCACGATCATCCGCGTGAGATGAGCGAGGTCGAACAGGAGCGAGCGGCTGCAATTTCGTCGTTCCGGACGTCGATCGACCGGCCGGAAGATGTCGAACCAGATCAGACATAACTGTCCGAATGGCGAATTCTTCTCGATGAAAACGTCGATCCAAAAGTGGCGACGTATCTGGAAAAGGCGGACTTGAAAGCAGTCCACGTTCGGGATGCACTTGAGCCAGGTGCAGACGACGAAGCCGATATTCTCCCCCATGCTCGTCAAAACGACTTCATAATCGTAACGAGCGACGTGACGGATTTCGGCGATTTGTCGACCGACTCACACGCCGGTGTCGTCTTGTTGTTTGACGACACGATGCCTGCGTATCGAGTCGCGTCTGCCCTCATTAGCATGGTCGAGGCCTATCCCGGTCGGGACTCGTTCGGGGGCCGAGAAGAACTCGATCCCTGGGTCTGAGCCGTCTGCTTGCCCCGGTTTTTCGGTCGGCTGTTCTACTCTATGATGTCCCAATTGCTGACACCTGTCGCGTACATCCGGCTCGGCCACAACCTTGATTGGCCTGCGCTGTCAACACTGTCAACGAGGAGATGTCACAGCAGATTCGGCTCGATGAGGACGTCTACGAACGCATCAAAGCTAACAAGCGGGACGGCGAGTCGTTCAGCGACGCCGTCGAGCGGCTAATCGGCGGTCGTTCGCTTCGGGATCTCAGGGGACTCTTCGACAGTGAGCAGGTTGACGAGATGCGAGCGGCCATCGACGCCGCGGAGCGAGGGGACCGCGAGGAGGTCCGGGACCTCGCGGACCGGTTTGAATGATCGTCGACACGAGTTTCGTCCTCGACGTCATCGACGACGTCGAGGCCGCGCTGGCGACGGAGCGAGAACTCGAGGCCGCGAGCGTTCCGCTGGTGATCCCGACGATGACGGTTCTCGAACTCTACATCGGCGTCGGAAAAGTCGATGCGACTCGAGCGGAGCGCCAGCGAGTCGAGGCCGTCCTCGAGTCCTATCCGATCGTGGACCAAACGGCCAGTATCTCGCGCCGTGCCGGACACCTCCTCGGCGAGCGAATGGCCGAAACTGCGCCGGCGGAGGGGCCGGGAATCGGCAAGGGCGATGCGGTGATCGCCGCGACGGCCCTGGAGCGGGACGAACCCGTGCTCGCGGGGGACGGCCACTTCGAGGCTATTCCCGGGCTCGAAGTCGAGACGTATCGGTAGCCAGCGTCGCGTTTTCCTGGTCCCGTGGAACACGCCACAAGCCCTCTGTAGCACATCGTACTAACTTGTATACATGCCCTCGATCAGCGCCCGCATTCCGGATGACGACGCCGAGGAACTCGAGGCCGTGATCGACCTCCTCGGCGAGGACAAGAGCACCGTCATTCGAAAGGCGCTCGCGGAGGGGCTCGGCTCACTGCGGGAGCGACGTGCCATCGAGCGCTACCAGTCGGGGGAGCTGTCGGTCAACCAGGCGGCCAGCGTTGCCGGGGTGAGCGTCGCGGAGTGGCTGCAAATCGCCCGGGAGCACAACCTTACGAGCCAGCTGTCGCCGGACGATCTCGAGTCGGACGTCGAGGCAGCTCGTGAGCTATGACGCGGGTCCTGTTGGACCCGACGGCCCTGATCGCGCTCGGGACGATCGGCGAGTTGGACCTCCTCTCAACCCTCGATGGCGAACTCGTGGTCCCGCAAGCGGTCCGGGCGGCGGTCACCACGGAGCCGGCCAGCACGAATCTCGATCGCTTTCTCGAGGAGCCACAGGTCAGCGAGATGGCCCCGCCCGCGGATTGGGTCGGAGACGCCGCCGATCTGCTGGGCGAATCGAGTGAGACGGGGGACGTCCAGCTGCTTGCATTCGTGCTCGCCCGGACGGCCCAGGAGGCGTCGATCGGCGTCGTTTCGGACGGAAAGCGAGTGCGGACGACGGCTGGGGGACTCGGGGCGATCGTGACTGGAACGATCGGGATTATTGTGCGGGCCGTGGAGGAAGGGCTCGAAACAGAGACGGGCCTGGACGTTCTCGATCGGGTCGATTCGCACGGGTTACATTTGACTGGGAGCTTGCGGGTGCGGGCGGAAGCGTTGATTGAGGCGGCTGGGGAGGAGCGTGGGTGAGGGGTTGGAGAAGTGCGCTGGCGGGGATTTGAACCCGATGGCAAATCCTCTCTGGCGATCGGATTTGCGTGGTTCAAATCCCAACGCATCCATCACCGCGAATTCACGGCTCGCAACACAGCAAGCTGGTTGCTCGCCGGTGAATGTCAAAGAGGAATGCGCTGGCGGGGATTTGAACCCCGGTTGTGACCATGGCAAGGTCACGTGATACCACTACACTACCAGCGCGTGCCTTGCAAAGAATGGTCCGACACCCACGGGAAAAACCCTTTCGAATCGGGGCAACTCACTCCTCGTCGTCGGGGTCTCCCTCTCCCTCTGCCTCCACCTCTACCCCGAGTTCCGCTTCCAGGTCCGCCACGCGGTCTTCCAGGGCTTGAAATCGATCTTCATTCACTTTGTGGCCGCCGAAGAGGTCTCGAAAGAGCATCAGGGCACCGATGACGAAAAGCAAGGGGAGAACGAAGATGAGCAGAATGACGCCGATTTCCATCCCGCCAGGCACGGCAGCTGGGAGCATACAACTGCTTGTTATCCATACAC
>CAZVCA010000016.1:0-27019 GCA_964626045.1 uncultured Halobacteriales archaeon
TGCTGGACGTCGACTATCGCGGCGCCTCCGGCGGGCTCGTCCACATCACGGGCGGCCCCGACCTCACGCTCAAAGAGGCCGAAGGCATCGCGGACAACATCACCGAGCGCCTGGACGCCTCCGCAAACGTCATCTGGGGCGCCCGGATCCAGGAGAACTACAAGGGCAAAGTGCGGGTGATGGCCATCATGACCGGCGTGCAGAGCGCACAGGTCCTCGGGCCGTCCACCCAGGAACAGGCGGATCGCTCACGGGCCGAAATCGAGAACCCGGGCTCCACCGACGAATCCAGTGGTGGCGCCTTTGGCGCCCACTCCGACGGCGGTCAGGACGAGCTGGAACAGGAGCAAGGGCTCGACGTCATTCGGTGACCGTGATCGAGGGACCCAACTGCTAACTCCTTATTCGAGGTCGGCTCTGAGTTCACAAGCCCGACAGGATCCGCGATCAGTCGGCGCACCGCACTGCTCACACGTCCCGTCAGGGCCTGATGTGTCCGTCCGCCGCTGGTCCGCCGCGTATCTGGCCGTCGCTTCGTAGCCTGCCATGATCGAATGCCTGGTCCCAGGATGATCCTCCTCGAGGGTGAGTAATACGTCTCTGACGGTCCCGCGGAAGGACTCGCTCGCATACGGGCATTCAGCGATATGCGCCGGGATATCCGCAACCTGCGCGTATAGGGCCACCTCCGATTCCGGAACGTCTCGTAACGGTTTCGCTCGCGGGACAAATGCCGCATTCGTGCGCTCGGAGAGCGGTGCGAGACTCGCGTCGTAGTGCTGGGCCATCTGGTCGACGTCGCCCTCGAGAACGTTCATGAGCGCCGTCTCCGCCTCGTCGTCCAGGTTGTGTCCGGTCAACAGGACGTCAGCGTCACGATCGCGCGCAGCCGCGGCGAGGACGTCCCGGCGTAAAACACCACAGTACGCACACGGCGCCATATCCCACGGATCCGCCTCGGCAACGTCGTCCATGCGAAGGTCGAATTCGGCGTCGTAGCCGGTTTCGACGTACGTGACTGGTCGATCGGCAACCAGCTCTTCGGCCGCCGCGAGGCTCTCGTCGCGATAGCCTTCGATCCCCTCGTGAACGGACAGGGCGACCAGTTCGACTCGTGGATCCGGGCCGAACGTCTCCGCGAGAATATGCGTGAGGACGGCGCTGTCCTTGCCGCCAGAGAGGCCGATGAGCCAGGTGACCGGGTCCTCGGGCGTGGCCGTCTTCGGCAACAGGTCGTCGCGGCGAATCCGGCGTCTGACCCGCCGCTCGACGGATTGCTGGAGATGCTCCGCACAGCGGTGGTTGCCCGAATAGGCCGCGTAATGCACCGCCTCACGCCCACACCGATCACACTCCATCGAATGGCCGTTGCCGACTCGACGGTATGACGGTTTCGGCCTGCATTAGGCCGCTTCGAACCCGTCCTCGAAGACGAAAGTGCCGTTTCGCTGGACGACCTCCCCATCGACCTCGATAACCGACTCCTGGCTCATGTCGACGATCATGTCCATGTGAATCGCCGATTCGTTACGCTCGCGGTCCGACCCGACGGTGTCCTCGTAGGCCCGTCCGAGGGCGAGATGCACGGTGTCGCCCATCTTCTCGTCGAAGAGCATGTTATACGTGAACGTGTCGATGGCGCGGTTCATCCCGATCCCCAGCTCGCCGACCCGTCGAGCACCCGCGTCGGTATCTAAGACGGCCGAAAGCACGGATTCGTTTTTCTCGGCGCCGTGGTCGACCACCTCACCCCCCTCGAACTCGAGGAAGACGTTCGTGATCTCCCGCCCCTGGGCCATCAGTGGCATATCGAACAGCACGGTTCCCTCGACGGAGTCGGGGACAGGGGCTGTAAACACCTCACCGCCGGGGAGGTTGTGCTCGGCGTCGTCGTTTTCGGTGATCATCCCGTCGATACCCATTGTGAGGTCGGTCTCCTCGCCGCTTTGGATCCTGACCTCGGATCCCCCGTCGAGGATTTCGACCATCTGTGCCTGGTGCTCGCGTTGGGCGGCCCAATCCTTGTTGATGGCCTCGTACACGAAGTCCTCGTAGGCTGCCGTGCTCATCTCCGCGTCCTGGGCGTTGCCGGGAGCCGGGTATTGTGTCAGCACCCACCGTTTGTCCATCATCTCGTCGGAAATCGGCTGTCGGACCTTCTGAAAGGCCGTATTCACCGACGGGTCCACGTCGCCCTGTTCGCTCGTGTTTCGATCCGCTCGCACTCGAATCGCCGCGTCAGCCTCCGAAACGGCTGCAAACGTGTGTTCCGGCATTTCGAACGCGTCCGGATTCGCGGCCCGGAGATAGGCTCGACTCGCCCGGGAACTCGCGCCCATCTGCATCGGATTCGCGTCCCGTTTACCCAGTTCCTCGTAGATCGCCACGACGAGGTCCTCCGCAACGGACGGTGCGGTCACCAGAACGTCATCACCGGCTTCGATTTCAGTCGAATGGTCAACCAACGTCCGTGCGTGTTCCCGAATACGGGGGTCCATAGCCTTCCGTTGGCCCTGCGACCCCTTAAATAGTCACGCTCCCGCTAGCCGCCCGACGGCCACGTAAAACGGGACTGTTTCCCGCCGCCGGTAGCTGTCGGTTTGCATCTGTTCGATTACGGACCGTCCCATCGCCTGCCAGTCATCCCGGAGGGTTTCGAATTCCCCGACCGTCAGGCCACCAGCCAGCATCGTCTCTCGGTGGTCATCAAGGCGGCTCGCCGTGACTTTGCGACGAGCCGATTCGACGGCACGCTCGTCGTATGGCGGTTCGATCTGCCGTTCATGGATGGCTTTCCTGACCCGAACCGTCCGCAGGTCGGCCGCCTCGAACAGGCCCTCCAGGCGGGCGCCGATGCCAGAATCGGTGGCTAAGCCATCCATGTAGGCAGCACGGGCCTGGCGAGCCAACGCGGATTCACGCGAAACGGTCGACTGAACGGTCACCGCACTGTTGTCCGGTTCGACGCTACCGACCTGCACGCTTGTGACGCGACTGAACTCCTCCAGGACGGCTCGTGGATCCGGGACGTTGACCAAAAGGGCCTGACAGGCGACCAGATCGGTGGAGTCGTCTCGAAACGGGAGTTTCGTCGCCGCTCCCTGGACACCATCGTGAAGCTCCCCAGCGCTGAGCAACGTGCGATCCGCATCCAATGGAATGACGGTCGCGGATGATTCCTCCCGGAGAATCCGTGTAAACGCTCCTGTGCCGGCCCCCACGTCGAGGATTCGATCCGGTTCAGGACTGAAAAGCGCCTCGAGCGGCTCTCGATCCTCCCAGAGGCCCTGGCGCGTGTCACGCAAGTAATCCGGCGTGAATCGTCGCACAGGCTTGAGAGGAACGTTCGAGCGGTTAAACCTCCCGGAGTTCCCTGGCGCGATCGATGTTCCACGCGAAGCCGCGGCCGTCCTCGGTCGGCGTTTCGAGGATGAACGGCCGGTCGCGAAGCGCCTCGTGGCTCAGGACCGATCGGACCCCCTCCTCACCGATCTTTCCCTCCCCCAGATGGGCGTGTTCGTCCTTGTTCGTGCCGACAGCGTGTTTCGAGTCGTTGAGATGGATGCACGCAAGTTGGTCGAGACCGACGACGTCATCGAAGGCCGTGACCGTCTCGTCGACGCTTTCGGCCGTCGAGAGATCGTAGCCCGCGGCGAACGCGTGGGCGGTATCGAGACAGACCTCGAGGTCCTGGGCCGATCGGTCGAGCACGGCGGCCAGATGCTCGAAATCACCACCCAGTTTCGTCCCGCTACCCGCGTCCGATTCGACGAGGACGGTGACGGAATCGGGAATCGATAGCTCGTCTAGGGCACTGGCAGCGTTGTCGAGCCCACCGTCCACGCCAGCACCCGTATGGGCCCCGAGATGGACGTTTACGTAGGGAATATCCAGTTTTGCGGCAGCCTCGACCTCCTCCTGCATCGAATTGATCGACTTTTCTCTGAGGTCGTCTTTTGGCGTCGCGAGATTGACCAGATACGAGGCGTGAATTACCCACGGGCCATCGAGTTGTTCGTCAGTTTCCTCGACGAATCGATCGGCCGCCTCCGAATCGATGTTTGGCGACTGCCAGACCTGGGGCGAGTGCGTGAAGATCTGACCGCAATTCCCGCCCACATCGAGTTGTCTCGAGACGGCCTTGTCGACGCTGCCCGCGATAGAGACGTGTGCACCGATACGCATACACCCTCTATTTGGCTCGGAAGTAAGTCCCTTTTCCCGTACGATTCGACCTATCCGATCCAACAGATTTTGAATGGCCACTGCTGAAAATTTTGTATAGCGGCATGTAGTTTAACACTTCATTGTACTACCCAGTTATCGGGCTCCGAGCCCTTTTAGGAGCGGAGAATCTACCCGATCCATGAGCGAGACAGTCGCCGAGCTGCTGGCAGGGCTCGATCCCGCGGATTTCCATCTCCTCTCCGGCGTCGAACAGGGCATGCGTTTCTCCGAATGGGTCAATCGGAAGAAACTCCCCGATTTTTCCGGCCTGACCGAAGAGGACGTCACCTTCCACCTCGACAGGATGCTTGATCACGAACTGGTCGAGCGAAAAACGATCCAGTACGAGGGGATCAAACTCACCAAACGGGGGTATGACGCCCTCGCCTTACACACCTTTGCCGAGCGAGACACGATCGAAGGGTTCGGGGCACCCCTGGGGGTTGGGAAAGAATCCGACGTGTACGAAGTCCAATCCTACAAACCACTTGCGCTCAAGTTCCACCGGGAAGGCTTTGCCAACTTTCGAGAAGTCCACCGGGGGCGAACGTACACAGCCGATCGGGATCACGTCTCCTGGCTATACACGGCTCGAAAGGCGGCAGAACGCGAATACGAGGTGTTAGAGGACCTCTATCCCGACATTTCGGTCCCGCGGCCGATCGATCAGAACCGCCACGCAATCATCATGGAAAAAGTTCCAGGTGTCGAACTGGCGAAATCGAAGCTCGAACCAACACAAGCCACGGGGGTTCTCGAGTTGATTTTGCGGGAAATCCAGGCAGCCCACGAATTGGGCTACGTGCACGCGGATATCAGTGAATACAACGTCTTCGTCGCGGAGAGCGGGATCACCTTGTTCGATTGGCCCCAGGCCGCGTCAGTCGAACACGAAAACAGCGAGGAGCTGCTGGCACGGGATGTCGAAAACATCGTTGGCTATTTCCAGCGGAAGTACCCGCAGTCGGTCGATTCAGTTGAGCTCGATCACGTCACGAGGGCGATTGCAAACCACGCGTTCGACGGTTTGAGCGGCCAATAATTCGTTCGTTGGGCCACAGCCTGGTCTTCCTGACGAGTCAGATACGGGAATAAACAGCCGTAGAGGGCCCACCACCTGCTATTTCGACCGTAGATAAACTACATATCGCTATATCAAATGTGGTGTGGCAGATTGATTCCGTCGGATAGAGGTGGTATATCAACTACAATTCCAGGATCTCGAACCGCTTTTCGCGACACCGATGGCACTCGCGCAATCCCCGTTCTTCAGCAAGCGACCGCTCCAGTTCCTGGTACGCGCCGGGCAGCACAGGACACTCCACCGACGTATGATACACCTCGACGGTGGTTCCGGCTGCCTGTGATACGAAGACGCGATCTGTGGGAGCGGACACGGTCCGACTCGCCCTGCGCAGGGCGTGCCATTAAGATTTTCCTACACGCCAGCGACGGCAAAGAGAACGAGCAACCCGACGAGCACGACCAAAATCACAAACAGCCGAATCGCGAATTGGGTGGCGGAGGAATCCGCCGATCCATCCACCGAGACTGACCCGACTCGATCCGCCGGTTTGGGTTCACCCCGCACAATCGCCACCGCCGTTTTGATCTTGTACCGAATCGTCCCGATAACACTGGCCACGAAAAACGTGACGAACTGCCCAAGTTCCCAGAGGATCTTCGCGACAGGATCCTCCGGCTGCTGATCCGAAGTTGCCACGGCCGTCGAAAATTCCTCACGCTCCGTGTGGTCCGGCGGGGCGGGAGCGGACTCGGACTGGGACGCCTCAGACCGGCGAATTGTCGACTCAGTCGGTTCCTCGACAATCGTCCGGGCTGGGTCCTCAGTCCGTTCCATCTCGGAATCGACCGGTTCTGGAGATGCGGTGCCAGCTTCATCAGTATCAGCATCCGCTTTGACTTCAGCAGCATCTTCCGCATCGATACCCGTCGATTCGGATGTCTCACGGTCGACGTCTTCCACCGTCTGGGGGTCGCGTTTCGTCGTCCGTTCGGGTCCACTCGACGTCAAATCGCGTCGTTCGGAGGCCGACAGGGACGGCGTGTCTCCGGCATCAGCCGTTTTCTTCGCCCGGAACCGAACGGTCCGAACCGATTCTTCCCAGTCCGCCATGAGATACGCCGCCCCTGTCGCGAGTTCCTTGACGTCCTCGGCGTACTCCGTGCCGAGGATCGTTTTCACCACACGCGTGTCGTTCTCCCAGGTGAGTCGATGGAACACGAGCCAGTCACACTGCGTGATGAAGTTTTTATCGACAGAGGCCGGTCGCTGGGACATCCCCAGCAACCCGAGCCCGCGTTTCCGACCACGCTTGGCGATCCGGATGAGCATATCCCCAAGGTCATCGAGCCCACCCTGCTGTGGCAGGAACTCGTGAATTTCCTCGACGATGACGAGAAACGGTTTGTTTTCGTGTTTCTCCCGGGAAAAGAGTAACTGCAACGTATCCGTGATCACCCGTTCAGCGCGTTCGAGTTCGAGAACTTCGGAAACGTCGACGATGACGGGACGATGTTGATCCAGACAGAAATCGACGATTTCGCCGGGATCGACCTCGAAGAGCTGGTGATCGTACCCATCCCCGTCACCCACGTGCACGACGTTGTAGCGATCTGATAGCGTGGCATACTCGCCCTCGATATCGACGATCATGACTGGAAATCCTTTTTCCAGCAGCTCCTCGACCACCACGCTTGCCGTGTTACTCTTCCCGGATCCGCTTTTCCCGAAGATGGCCCCCCGGCCGGTCAGGACCTCGATCACCGGGAGGGAGAGCCCGTCGTCGGAAACAACGATCCGTTCCGTCTCGCCAGCCATTCGACCGGTGATTTGGGAGCCGGCGGTAAATACTTGCTGCGCTGGATCCCCGATCCTGCGGGCGAAACCACGCGGTGTCAGTAGACTTTTCCCGAGTGGTCCCGAGAGTTCGGGCATGGACAGGGGTCCGGACTGGCTCACCGAACTCACGGTACTCCGGGTCGGCGGCCCGATCCTGGCCTCGACCCTCGTCTTGACGGCTGCGTTCCTGGGGGCACTGGCGTTGCTGACAGGTCCCGTCGAGGGGTTCAGCAGCCGATTCCCCTACTACGTCGTCGCCATGGCCCTCGGCTTCGTGGGCGCACTCTTCTTACTGGAACAGCCCCGTATCGAAGGGAGTCAGGTCCTTATCTCGACCATCGGCGTGACGATTACGGTCTTCGTACTGGTTACCCTTGCCGGCGAAGGGATCGCCTTTGCCCTGACCTATCCCGATGCTGTCTTTCAACCGGATTTCATCCTCTACCTCCTGGCCGCTGGGCTCATCGGCAGCGGGCTCGCGTACTGGACGATCTCCCACTGGCGGGAGTTCACCCGGTAACACAGGGGACTTCAGCCTGACTGGCGAATTCGAACCCTTATGAACGCGGACGGCCAACCCAGGTTCAATGGAGTATGGCACCCTCGTCGACCGCTACGAGGCCCTCGAAGCCACGGACGCCGAAACGGCGTTAATCAACCAGATCGCTGCGATCCTCGAGACGGCCGATGCGGAGACACTACCACTCCTGGTGACCCTCCTCCAGGGAAGGCCGTTTGTCGCCTGGGACGACCGGGATCTCGGGGTCTCATCGAGTTTGACACGGACGGCGATCGCAAAGGCCACCGGACATCCCGAGGATCAGATCGAATCGTGGTGGCGCGAAACCGGTGATCTCGGGAGCGCAGCGGCACGAGCCGTCGAAAATCGTCGCCAGCAATCCCTGTTCGGGCAAACCCTGACCGTCGAAGCCGTCCAGGAAACCCTCGAGGAAATCGCGACCTATACGGGGTCGGGCAGCCAGGACCGAAAGATCGACGCGATCGCCGGGTTGCTCTCGGACGCCAGCCCGGAAGCGGCGACATACATCGTCCGGACGGTACTTGGCCACTTGCGGATCGGCGTGGGTGAGGGCGTGATGCGGGACGCGATCGCCGAGGCGTTCTTCGACGAGACCGACGCGGCCGTCGACGCAGTCGAACGGGCCTATCAGGTCACGAACGATTACCGCGTCGTGGTCGAGACCGCCAAAAACGAGGGAATCGCCGGTCTGCAGGACCTGGAAATTGCGGTGGGTCGACCGATCGAAGTGATGCTTGCCGAAAAGGCCGAATCGATCGAAGCGGGCGTGACTGACGTCGCCGCCGACCCGGATGCGGTGCTCGCCGAATACAAATACGACGGCGTCCGGGCCCAGATACACGTCGACGGTGAGGAAGTCCATGTGTTCACGCGCCGGCTTTCAGAGGTCACCGCCCAGTTCCCCGACGTCGTCGAGGCCGTCGCGGACAACGTGGACACAACCGAGGCGATCCTCGAAGGGGAAATCGTCGGCTACGACCCGGAAACGGGTGATATGGTGCCGTTCCAGCGGCTCTCGAAGCGCATCAAGCGTAAGTACGACATCGAGGAAGCCATCGAATCGATTCCGGTGACTCTCTACCTATTCGACGCCATGTTCGTGGAACAGTCCCTTCTGGAGGAACCACTAACAGAGCGGCTCGACATCCTCGAAACAATCGTCCAGCCGGATCCGCCGCGTATCGAACGGGCGGCGAACCGTCGAACAGGCGAGCCGGCCGAACTCGAGGCGTTCTACAAGGCAGCACTCGATGCGGGTCAGGAAGGCCTGATGCTCAAAAACGCCTCGGCGACGTATCAGCCGGGAAGTCGGGTCGGATACATGGTGAAGGTCAAACCTACCCTCGAGACCCTCGACCTGGTCGTCGTCCGGGCCACGTACAGCGAAGGGCGCCGCTCGAACCAGCTGGGGCGGCTCTATCTCGGCTGTCTCAACGAATCGACGGGCGAATTCGAGGAAATCGGTCGGCTATCGACCGGGTTCACCGACGAGGAACTCACAACCCTCACCGAGCGACTCCAACCCCACGTACTCGAAACCTCGGGGCGAGACGTCACGCTCGAACCCGAACTCGTTCTCGAAGTGGAGTTCGAGGAGGTCCAGCACTCGCCCGAATACGAATCGGGCTATGCCTTGCGCTTTCCCCGGTTTGTGGACTTCCGCGATGACCTGGCTCTCGAGGACGTAGACTCCCTCGACCGGGTCGAGACCATGTACGAGGACCAATGACCGAGGTCCACCTGCGAGACGGCATCCACATCCGGACCGACACCGGGCGAACCGTGGCAGCAGATGCCCCGGCTCCGGAGGCTGACGCCAATCTCCTCAGCCACGCCCACGGCGATCACCTCTATGACAGCGCGCCCGAGACGATCGTGGCCTCACCACTGACACTCGAATTGGCCGGCGTGCGCCGGGATGGCCCGGTACCGGACCGGAGGGTTCCGGATTGGATCGAAATGCAATCCGCGGGACACGTCCCAGGGTCCAGCGCCATTCGCGTGAACGGCGACCAATCAGTGCTCTACACGGGCGATTGTTCGGTCCGCGATCGATTCGGCATGGCGGGGTTCGATCCGGTATCGGCCGACGTCCTGATCATCGAGTCGACCTACGGGAAACCAGCCTACGATTTTCCCGAGCAAGAACAGCTCGAAGCCGATATCGTGGACTGGCTCGTCGAGACGCGTGATCGACCGGTCGTGCTCCTCGGCTACGCGCTCGGGCGGGCCCAGGAACTCATCGACCTCGCAGCCAGGGCGGATCGGGACCGGATCCGGTACACGCCGAGTATCGGTGCGCTCAACGAACCGATCGCTGCGGCCAGGGGCGAACCGTTTCCCGGCACCGTGGAGTCGGCGTTTGAACCGAAGCCGGGGGACGCGTTGATTCTCCCCGCCCAAACCGGGTCACTCGACTTCGTCGACCGGCTTCGGGACCGTGAGGACGCTGTTGTCGCCGGATTCTCGGGATGGGCCATCGACGAGAGCTATCGCTACGCCAGGGACCTCGACGTGATCTTCCCGCTCTCCGATCACTGTGACTTCGATGAGCTCTTGGCAGTGGTCAGTCAGGTGGACCCCGAGCAGGTCTACACCGTCCACGGATTCGTGGACGAACTGGCCGGCGCGATCCGATCCCGACTCGGGGTGCCAGCCCAGGCGTTGAAACCGGACCAACACACGCTCGGCGATTTCTGAGCTGTGTGGGATGATTTATAACCGAACAAACCCCAAGAGGAGATGATGGGATCGAGTCCCGAATCCCGATCGGGGGCAATCTGAGATGGTCGAGAACCTCGACGATCGGGAGTTTGCGGAAATGCTCGCGGCGATCTGGGAGCGGGTGGACTGGGACACCGAGATAACCGAGCAAGGGGGCGAGTACATGGTCGCCGGCGACCGGACGGACGGGAAACGGGGACTCATCCTGGTCGCCCCGGGCGACGAAGGCGCTGTCGGCGAAGAGCCGATTCAAACGATTCAGTCCCTCGCGGCCGACAAAGGGATCGACGTCCCGGTCGCTGCGACCCGGAGTTCGTTCACTGACGGGGCAACACAGTTGGCCGATGCCAACGGCATCCACCTGGTCGATCCAGTGACCCTGGAGGAAACCGCCTCGGTGAAAGGCTTCGAAGATCTGTTGAAGAAGTACTCGGGTGGAGGCATTTTTTCGCGGCTTCGGAACATGATCCCGATTCCGGGAATTCCTGGCCTTCCCTCGATCTCGACGCCAGGAGTCGGCGGGCGAAGTCCGCTCCTGATAGGGGCGGTAGTCCTGGTGGCAGCGATCCTGTTCGTCCAATTCGGGCCGACCGGGATGCTGGGCGGGCTCCTCGGAAGCCTCCCGATTCCGGACCTCGGGATCGTCGATGCGATCGGGGGGCTCCTCGGGGGGCTCCCCCTGCCGACCATCGGGTTCGGCGGTGGCGGGTTCGAAATGACTGCCGTCTCGCTCGCGGAGGGCGAGGGAGATCCGTTTACCGTCAAGTGGAACGGTCGGACCCAGGAATCAGTCGTGGGACCGAACGGGACCGCCTTCGACCCGATCGAGAATCGGACCTACGTCGTGGTCCAGATGAACGTCTCGAACCCCGGTGCAGAGCCAGTCGAATTCGGCCCTGAAGCATTCGCAATCGACACCGAAGCGGGCCGCTTTGGCCCACAGCCACTCGAAGGGGCAGAAAAACAGTTGCCGGTCTTTCTCCCACCCTTTGGCAACCAAACCGGATACGTCGTGTTCGCGGTGCCGGATGATACCGAATCCGCGACGCTTTTGGCACTCCCAGGTCCCGACGTGAAACCGATCGAATTCCAGCGGGACAAGAGCCTGGAATTCGAGGTGCGAAAGGAATGAGTCGGCCAGGGCGCTTCCGAAGTCCTTTTAGCCGTCCGTAGAGGAGTATCGATAACTCGTTGGCAGGCGGGCGCCAGCGGGCTCCCGACACCTCGGGACGGTATGTGACCCTCACGGGTTGAACCACCAACGCCCGCGGCACACACATGACACGAAGCGCCTATTCGTACATCAAGGACGCGTGGCGGGATCCCGGCGACGGGAAACTCGCCGAACTGCAGTGGCAGCGAAAACAGGAGTGGCGAGACCAGGGCGCCATCGAGCGCATCGAGCGCCCGACCCGGCTCGACAAGGCCCGGGACCTCGGCTACAAGGCAAAACAGGGGGTCGTCCTGGCGCGGGTGAGTGTTCGCAAGGGCACCGCCCGGAAAACCCGGTTCACCGCCGGTCGCCGGTCGAAACGGACTGGCGTCAACCGGATCGGCCGGAAGAAGAACCTCCAGCGGATCGCCGAGGAACGGGCCACACGGAAGTATCGAAACCTCCGGGTCCTGAACTCCTACTGGGTCGGTGAGGACGGGAGTCAGAAGTGGTTCGAAGTGATCCTCCTGGATCCGAACCACGCCGCGATCGAAAACGACGACGACCTCAACTGGATCTGTGACGACGCCCACAAAAACCGTGCGCTGCGTGGCCTGACAAGTGCCGGAGACCGTGGCCGCGGGATGCACAACCGCGGCAAGGGCTCGGAACACACCCGCCCGAGTGCCGGCTCGCGCGAGTAACCACCGTTTTTTCGGTTCGATCCTCGACGCCGAGAACCCGTGGGTACTGCTTATATGTGATGGCCTATCACATCACAAGACGAAGGACCGCCATGTCGCTGCTCGATCGGCCAGCCCACGAGGTCGAACCGCCTGAAATCGCCCGGCTGATTCGCGATGCGGGGGTCGCCGGTGCCGGCGGTGCGGGGTTTCCAACGGCCGCCAAATGGCGCCGCCTCGATGAAATCGATGCACTCTTGCTCAACCACCAGGAGAGCGAACCGAACTTCCTGAAGGATCGGTATCTCGGGCGCGAACACGCCGAGGAACTCGCGACGCTCATCGACTGGCTGCTCGACGGGGTCGTCTCGAGGGTCGTCATCGGAACGAAGGAAGCGTATCGTGGGGTATGGCTCGGGGCCCTCGAAGCCCAAACGGACGCGAGCGTTCGAACCCACGAGGAACTCCCCCTCGACCTCGAGACGGACCCGGAGGTCGTCATCGCGTGCACGGAGGACCGATACGAGTTCGGGATGGAAAGTGTCCTCCTCCGGACGGTCGCCGACGTCACGATCGGTCGGGACCTGCCACTGGACCACGGGTGGCTCGTCCAGAACACCGAATCGATGGTCAACGTTGCCCGGGCACTCACCGAGGGGGCGCCAGTCACGAGAAAGTTCCTCCACGTCGACGGCGACACGCCACGGCATCGGTTTCTGGACGTGCCGATCGGAACGCCGGCAACCGAGCTCCTCGCGGCCGCCGGTCGACCCAGCGGGCCGGGAGAACACGAGATCCTGGCGGACGGCGGTCCCGGCTGGAGTTTCGAGATCGAGGCCCGCCCGGATCAGTTCGGGGTCCGCAAACGGACCAACAGCCTGCTCGTGGTCGACGAATCCCTGGCTGCCGAGAACACCCTGGGAGGGGGCCGGATCAACATTCTCGGTCCCCAGGCCTGGAAACGCCGCAAGTTCGAGACCGAACCGGAGCGACTCGAGCCGGAAACGGTCCGGATCCCGCTCGTGACAAACGCCTCGCTCGGCGAAACCGTCACCGCGAGTGAGCCGATCGTTTCGCCGGGTGAGTCCCTGGACGTCGGCGATCGCATCGCCGATCCGGCCGGGGAAGGCATCAGCAACGCGCAACACGCCTCGATCCCGGGGACGGTCACGGAAGTAGCGACGAATCATATAACGATCGAGCGGTCCTGATCGGGCAGGGCATCGAACCGCAACGTTTTGTCCCGTCGCGGGGTATCCATCGTTGTATGGCCCCGGATCCCCTTCTTGTCCTCTCGTTCACGGTGGTCCCGTTTTTCGCGCTGCTCGCGGGAACGGCCGCCTCGCTCTGGTATGCGAGGGAGGTCGATAGCCGACTCTTCGTGGGGACCGCTCTCGTGGGACTGATGGGGGCCCATCAACTCACGGAACTCTGGCTCCTGGCGACCGGCGGGAATCCGGTCGGGACCGTTCCGGGGGAACTGTTCGAGACGAGTGTCAACCTGCTCGCCGTCGGGACGGTCCTGGTTTTGGCGCGGCGACTCGAAACGAAACAGCGCCGCGTTGAGCGCCAGGCGGTGTTGACAAGCGCGCTGACCGATACCCCCATCCCGGGCGAAGACCGCCCGGAACCCACCGCTGAGAACCGTGGCCTGTTCAGTCCGAAGCGCTTTTCCCTGCCGATCGTCGGTCGCTTCGTCTCCTGGGCCTTTACCAGCCTCCCCCTCGGGACGACAGCAAACCTCTCGGCGGTGATCGAAACCGCCGCCAGAAACCTCCAGGTGACCTATCCGGCGACCGAGGTAACGCGAACGGCCGTGCCGGACCTGACGGTGTTTGCCGAGGCGACGACCCTCGAGGACAGTTTCGAAACGGTCCTGAAACAGCTGGTGGTCTACAACGATTCGAGCGAACCGACCATCCACATCGACGTGGAAAACGAGGGGCCCCAGGTCACAGTGAGGATCTCGGACAACGGCCCAGGGCTTCCAGACCCGCTCGCTGATCAACTGAAAGGAACGGGCGATACGTCGGTCGGCCCGGCCCTCGAACTCGGGGCCGTCCACCAGCTCATCGAGAAATGGGGTGGCTCTATTGGCGTGACCGACGGCGCCGTCGAACTCACGTTGCTCAGTCCACAGGCCCACGGCGGCGCGTCCGAGGACTGATTTCCCGTCCTCAGACGGTCACGGCTGACATCTGCGCTCGGTCCCACTGGACGAAGGCGTTTGTGAAGGCACAGACCGCTGCGTAGACGCCCTCGGCTTGGTCCGTTTCGGCGACCTGGTCCGCAAACGTGTCGATCCACTCGAGGTGCTCGAGGAGTTCCGCTTCGACTGTTTGCAGCGCCTCGGTATCAATCGACCCTGACCGGGCCCGCTGGGCGGCCAACCGGGACATGAACTCCAGTTCCGCAGCGACGTGATCCGGAATGCCACCACCGCGTTCGGGAGCGAAATCCGTCCGCTCGTAGAGTGCAGCCACGGATTCCGCGGGATCGCCGAGCAGTTCCCCGGCAGTCCCTTCATCGTGATACCGGGCGTCCGAGTCGAAGGTTTCACTCGGGTCGGTCGCGTGGCCCGACGCAAACGGCGGGACGTAATAGGGGCCGGGGACCTCGAAGAGGTTGTCGTACCCGATTTCGAGGGCTTCCTGGTCCAGATCGTCCCGGGTGAGGGGGTCGGTCTCGAAATCGACCGGAAACACCCCGGCAAAGGACGTGAAGGCTCCTGATTCGATCGCCTCCATGAGCACCGACACCTCGCCGTCGAGGACCCGGGAAAGGAGCTCATAGAGCTCCGCACGGGCGCTGGCGAACTCCGCGTCGATGGTTGCCTGGGCCATCTCAGTCCTCCGTCCGGGAGATCTCGACGTGGGTGTCGTACTGTGACTGTGCGCCACCGATCTGATCAGAGGGCCCGATATCCTCGGTGAACGTGTCAAGCGGTGCCAAGTGATTGACCGCGAACCCGGCATCTCGCCCCTTCGCGTACCCTGCTTCCTCCTGCATCGGGGTATCGAACTCGTACGGGGTGTGGCCGTAGCTCTCGTCGGCGGCCTCGACTGCCTCGTCGTCGATGGTCCGGTCGACCGCGCCATCGCCATGGCGGCCCCAGCCCCACATCGTGCCGACGACGCCGGGCTTGATCCCTTCCGTGACCATCGCCATTCCCTCCACAGCGGTCCGGCCCGCGTCGATCTCGATGGCATCGCCGTTCTCGATGTCCCGCTTCTCGGCGTCGATCGGGTTCATCCAGACCGGGTTTTCCGGCCGGGTTTCCCGCAGCCAGGGGGAGTTGTGGGTCCGGGTCATGCCCTGGGTTCGTGGCTTCCAGTTGATCAGGTGGAGCGGCCGCTCGGGCTCCTCGTCGCTCGTGACCGGTGTCAGAACGTCTCCGTTGAAGTGGGTCACGTCAGTGACTTTGGGAAGCGGATCGAACGGGGTCCCGTCGTAGGCGTCCTTCCCGACGGGCATGATCTCGTTGAAGAAATTCACCTCGCCGTCGAGTTTGTACCGCATCTTGTCCCCGATGTAGGCGTTGGAGGGATCGAAGCGTTCGGCATAATCGTAATCGAAGCCGTGGTCCACAAAGGCCTCACTGTAGTTCGGAATCGGCTCCTCGAACCGACCGCCGCGGTTGAGGACCGTGATGACCTTGCGCCACTCCTCGGGCTTGACCTTGCCTTTCCAGGCCTCGTAATCGAAGAAGTCGCCGAGCCCGTTCTGGTGGGCCTCCTTGAAGGCCTGCAGTTCGTCGTCGTCAGCGTCCGGAACCGGCCCTTCCTCGTACGGGAAGCTGTCCCGATCCAGGCCTGGCGGGAGCGATTTGGTCTCGTCGATCGCGTCGAGGTCGGGATCGAGGGTTTTGGTCTGGAACGCGAGGTTCGCAACCATCTTGAGATAGAAGTCCTCAGGATCGTGCAAGGGCCAGGTCTCACCGTCCTGGTCGAGGATCGCGTCCTCGCCGACCCCCGGCATGGACTCGCCAGTGGCGTCCTCGAGTTCTTTGAGCATGTCGATGAGGACCTGCTCGGAGAGCTTCGTCTCGGGCAGCACCCGAACAGCCGGATGGCTGATCTTATCATCAGCCAGTCGTTTGTTCGGATAGGTGCCGAAGTTCTCCCACCGCTCGAGGTAGGTCGGCTCGGGCAGGATGTAATCGGCGTTCTCGCTCATTTCACCGATGACTGTATCGAAGGCGACCAGGAGTTCGACGGCGTCCTCGTCCCGAAGCGCATCCGTGATCTGATCGCCACCGGCGGCGGCCATCACGTGGTTTTCCGAATAGGTGCGCAAGAACAGGGCGTTGATCGAGTAGGGATACCCCTCCTTGGCGCTCGGGTAGATCTCCTGAACCTGATGCTGCGGCGCGAGGCGGAACCAGGGCCGGTCTGCTGGATAGGAATCGTCCTCGTCTTCGGGGAACAGGCGAGTCCCCTCGAAGTCTTCGGCGTTGTGCAAGGCGCGGGTGATCGGAAGTCCCCACGGACTGCGGCCGTCGGGAACGTTGCCGAGCTGGTAGCGGCCGCCCATCGTGCCGTAGCCGGCGTAGGGGGTGATCTGGCCGCCTTTCCAGTCGAAGTTGCCGATGAGATGCTGCAGGGTCGCGATCGCTCGCGTGTTGTGGAACCCGTTCGTGTGCATCGAGGGGCCGCGGTACTGCATGATCGCCGCCCGCTTCCCGTGGCTCGTGAACTCGTCAGCGATCGAAGCGATCTGGGAGGCCTCGACGCCGGCCATCTCGGCGTACTCCTCGAGGCTATGCTCGAAGACGCGTTCTTTGTAGAGCGTAAAGACACTCTTGACTGGTGTCCCGTCGATTTCCGTGTCGACATCCAGCTTGCCGGTGTCGGTCGCAGACGCAGCGACGACATCACCGGTCGCCCCGTCGATGACCGCCCGATTGCCGTCGACACCCAGGGCGTCTGCCGTCTTCGTTTTCGCCTTCGGGGTGGTCGTCGGGTCGTCCTCGACGGCGACGAGATGGGTGGCGTCGCTGTGGGTGGTCTCGCCGCCGGCTGATGCGGCTTCGTCAGCGGGGTTTCGGAGATATTCGCGGTCGTACCGCTCGTGGTCCAGAATCCAGCGGGCCATGCCCATCGCCAGGGCACCGTCCGCGCCCGGATCGACCGGGACCCACTCCTCGGCCTTCTCAGCGGTCTTGGAGAGCCGCGGGTCGACGACGTCCATCCGCATGCCGTCCTCGATCGCGTTCGTGAGTTTCGGGGCGAGCCAGGTCGGGCCCTTGTTCGACACCATCGGATTGGTGCCCCAGACCAGCAGATACTCCGTGTTCTCGATGTCGGAGTACTGACGCTTTTTCGTGTTCTCGTGGGACCGAACGTTACCGAGCACGGAGGAAAAGCCACAGACACCGGCGTGGTGGTGGCTGTTTATGGACCCAAGGGACCCTTTGAACATCCGGGCACGGATGAGGAACCGCCTGAAGCCACCGACGTCGACGATCTGGTTCGCTTTTGGCCCCAGTTCCGGGATCTCGGTATCGATCAGGGTGTCCTCGTATTTGGCCTCGAATTCGGCCTCGCTGAGGGCCTCCTTGTCGGCCATGACCTCGTCCTCGGGGACGTAGTCCCACATCTCCTTGAGGCCGCGATGGCCGAGTTCGTCGTCGCCGTGGACGATCTCCTGGATCGCCTGCTCCCAGGTGATCGTCTTCCACTGGTCGCTACCCCGCTCGCCCACGCGTTTCATGGGTTTGCGGACCCGGTAGGAGTCAAAGGCCGTCTGAATGCCGGCCTGTCCTTTCAGACACATGCGACCGCCGTTGAGCGACCAGCGGTCGGTCGAGACGTCCCCGGTCCCGTCGAGGTTGCCGGTGACGACCGACTCGAAATCGCTGTCGTATGGCACCTGTGCGAACGGTTGGGTGTTCAGGAACGAATACGGGTTGCCGGCGAGCTTCCGAACGAGGGAACTGTATTCCCCGTTCTCGGCGCTCCCGTCGTCGAGTCTGACCTTGATCGGGCAGAACGTGTTACACTGGCCGCAGGTCGTGTGAATGACCTGGCTCGCGTCGTATTCGTCGTAGTCGGTGCCGACGTAGTGTTGTGGGTCGTCCTCCCAGAGGGAGGAGAAGTCCAGTTCGTGGGCCGCGCCGCCAGCGGACAGCACGGTGAACCCACCGGCTGCTTTCACGAATTCGCGGCGGGAAACGTCCGGATCGTCGTCTGTGGGTTGGTCTGTGCTCATGAATGATCGTCCTCCGTCAGTGGCGTCAGTGGAAGTAATTCAGCGCCGAGCGTGTAGATCAGCAGCCCGACGGCGATGATACCGAAGCTCGTGGCCCATTCAGTGAGTGTGGGGAGGTAATCCCCGGCGGGGAGTCCCTCCATGATCGGATTGACCAGCGGCGGAACCACGATGTTGAATCGTACACCGACGATCCCGATCACGACCGAGAGGCCGGCGATCACCATTAGCATCGGGCGTCGCCGCCACGACCGTTTGCTGGTCAAGATCAGTGGCAGGACCCAGCCCATCCCCACCATGACGATCCAGAAGGACCACGCCATCTTGCCGAGCGCGATCGTCATCCACGCACCCAGGTGGGCGCCTTCGAGGGACATTACCCCGATGAGCGCCTCGATCGCGGTGAAGGCGGCGTCGATCAGGACAAAGGCCAGCAGCAACTGTCCCAACCGATCGAGGAGGTCGAGGTCGATCGGTTTGCCCTCGAAGAGCTTTCGGCGCAACACGTACACCGCCATGACGAGGGCGGTCCCGGAGAGCAGCGCAGAAATCACGAAGATGACGGGGAAGAGGCCGCTGTTCCAGTACGCACGGGCCTTCACCCCGGCAAAGAGGATCCCCGTACCACCGTGGACGAAGAAGATGGCAAGCGGAATGCCCAGAATGCCGATCCGCTTGAGCCACTTCTTGTCGGCAGCGAGGGTCCCCTCACTCAGATCGGTTCGACCGAGTGTCAACAGTCCGGAAAGTCGCGCTCGCAGCCCTGAGCCGTGTTGGGCGACTCGAACCAGGTCAGCGCGCATCGAGAAGTACAGTTCGGCCGTCAGTATGCCGATATAGGCGACATAGGCGTGGACTTCCCAGGCCAGCGCCGAGGTGACCTGCCGCCAGACGAAGGGGAAGTACATCCGCTCCATCCGGGCGAGGTCGATCCACACGAAAAGCATCGCGACGACCATCGCGATGATCGCCGCGAAGAGGGCGTCCCGGTCGATTTTCTCCATGCCCTCCATCTCGAAGACGTTCGCGAGGGTGCTGACGAGAAACGCCCCGGCAGACAGCCCGATGAAGTAGATGTAGAAGGCCACCCAGGCACCCCACGGCGTGACCGAGGTGAGGTTGGTCGTGGCGAGGCCCCCGACGATTCGTTGATACGTCGCGTACGCGCCCACGAGGAGCGTGATCGCCAGGAGTCCATACCAGGCAATGCGTACACGGTTGTCCTCGAAGCCCGGATTGAAGTTGGGCAGTGAGTTTGCGGTTGCCATCGTTATTTGAGGTAGTAGACGTTCGGGTCGTTGCCCGTGTGTTCTTTCAGCTGCATCGCCCGGGTGGAGTCGGCCATCTTCGAGACCTTGCTGTCCGGATCATCGAGGTCGCCGAAGTTCCGGGCGTCACCGATGCAGGTCTCGACACAGGCGGGCTCCTCGCCCCGACCGAGTCGGTGATAACAGAAGCTACACTTCCGTGCGTTTGCCTGCGGTGATTGGCCGTCCTCGCGGCGTCCCGTCTCGACGCCGTATTCCGGACTCGTGACCTCGCCTGCCCCCATGACTTCGTCGTCGTACCCCTCGCCGAAGTCCAGGTATCGAGCCCCGTACGGACAGGCGATCATGCAGTACCGACAGCCGATACAGCGGTCGTAATCGATGTTGACGATCCCGTTTTCCATCTTGTACGTCGCGCTGACCGGACAGACCTGCACACAGGAGGGGTTCTCACATTGCATGCACGGCCGTGGCACGTTGGTCCGGGTCGTGTTGGGGAACTCGCCGTGTTCCTCCTCCATGACGACGTTGTAGGTCACCCCGGGCGGGGTTCGGTTCTCCGACTTGCAGGCGACGGTACAGGAGTCACAGCCCACACACTTCTGCAGGTCGATGACCATCCCCCACCGGACGTCGTCCTGCTCGGCCGGCGACTCGATCTGTTCGGCCACGTCGTCCATCGAATCGACCGAACACGCGAGTTGCTCGGCCGCCGGCTCATCGATCGTCTGGCAGCTATGTTGCTTGTCCACAGCGGGATTCGGCGTCTCGCGATACGCGTCACCGAACTCCGCCGCTGCGTCCTCGTCGTGTTTGGCCCAGAAGGTTTCACTCGAGATGGACCCCTTTGAGACGCGCTTTGCGTCCTCGGCCATCGCGAGACCGAGATCGGTCGAGTACTCGACCTCCTCCAGGGTCTCCTCGGGATCGGCCCGTTCGGCCTCGACCATCTCGTCGACCCGTTTTTGGTCGAGTTCGGGCACGCCGGGGGAACCATCGATGCTCATCGATGTCGCCCCGGGACTGTTCCCAGTCGTCGTGATTCGGTTCGAATCGGTACGCGCATACACCTTATCCGTAGGGAGCCAGGCCCCTGAGCAGTAAGCCAATATGAATAGGTTTCTACCCCAGGAGGTATCCCACTTAAAAAGTAGCCACCAATATGTATCGAGCGGAGGCCGACACCATTAATTAACGGCCAGTCGTAGGCGCGGACAGACCGTGATCGCTCCCGGCAGCCTCATCATCCTCACGTCGATCGCCCTCCGAGTTATCGGGCTCGGGTATTCCATCTACCTCCTCTACCGAGTCAACGACAGCCGGTTTGGGTTTTTGACGCTGATGCTCGGGTTGATGGCCACGAGACAGATCCTGAGCTACCAGGCGGGCAGCCCAGGTATCGACGAACTGCCCGGGTTGGTGGTCAGCGTGCTTGCGGTCCTCACCGTCTACTATCTGGCTGCCTACGTCGAGCAGGAAACGACAGTCAAAGAGACGATCCGCTCGACCAACGACCGCTTACGCACCTTCGAGAAGGCGATCGAACACGCGGGCCACGCCATTTTCATCACCGATCCCGACGGGACGATCACGTACGCGAACCGGGCTGTCGAGTCCGTCACGGGGTACAGCCGGGGCGAAGTCATCGGACGGGATCCCGCGATGTGGAAATCGGGGTATCACGACGACGCGTTTTACCAGACAATGTGGGAGACGATCGAGAACGGATCGATCTGGGAGGGCCAGATCGTCAACGAGCGAAAGTCAGGCGAGCAGGTGTGGGTCGACATGACCATCGCCCCGATCGTCGGGGAAGAGGGTACGGTCGAGAAATACGTCGCGGTCGATATCGACATCACCGATCGTCGGGAGCGGAAAGAGCAGATCACCGAACAGAAAAACCGGCTCCAATCGCTCAACCGGACGAACGAAGTCCTCCGGGACATCAACCGCGAACTCGTGGAGGCCGACAGTCGAGCGGCGATCGAATCGGCCGTCGTCGAACAGTTCGCGGATTCCGATCAATACGCGTTTGCCTGTCTCTCCGATCAAGCCGTCGGCACCGAACTGATCCGCCCGCGAACGAAAGCCGGCATCGACGACGAGTCCATGGACGCGCTCATCGCGGCGATCAACGATCTCGAGGGTGATGATCCACTCCGGACCGCGGCCCGAACTGGTACTGTGCAAATCAGTGCCTGTGATGACCCAGAAACTGACTGGTGTGATCCGTGGCTGGTTCGTGGCTACCACGCAACAGCGGCGATTCCGCTCACGTATGGCGACCGGCAGTATGGGGTCCTCTGCATCGGTACCGAGGCCAGCGAGGCCTTCGAGGACATCGAGACCGCCGTCTTCGCCGAGCTCGGGAACACGATCGGCTACGCGATCAACGCCGCCGAGAGCAAGGAAGCGCTGTTGACCGACAGCGTCACCGAAATCGAATTCCAGGTCACCGATCCCGCCTATTTCCCGGTCGCGCTCACGGCCGACGGGGGGTCGATGGAACTCACGTGGACGACCCCTGAGTCAGGAGACACCCTTGTCCAGTACTTCAAGGTACGCGACCTGGATCCGGACACTATCGAAGAATTTGTCGACCAATCGTCGGTGCTCACTGGCGTCGACGTGATCACCGACGACGGTACGGAACGCCACGTCCGATTCGACGTGGCGGATTCGGCCCTTGCCAGGCCGATCGGCGAGTACGGGGGGGACCTCCGCCACCTCACCGCGAGCGATGGCACCGCCACCGTCACCGTCCACCTTTCGCCGAATGCCAATGTCCGCACTGTCGTGGAAGGCCTCCAGCAATCCTTCCCGTCGATCGAACTCAGGGCCCGCCGCGAGACCGAGCGACCGGCCCCAACGACGGAGGAAATCCGCACGGCGATCCAGGAATCCCTCACCGACCGCCAACAGGAGGCACTCCGCACGGCGTATATCGCGGGCTTTTTCGCCTGGCCGCGGGAGAATTCGGGCGAGGACATCGCCGACACGATGGCTATCTCTCAGTCGACGTTCCTTCAACACCTGCGAACAGCCCAAAAGAAGGTGTTTTCCGTCCTCCTCGGCGACGAGCCCGCGACTTAGGCCAACACGTCGTCGATGGCTTCGTGGCTGTGGATATCGACGCCCTCGTCAGTCACTTCCGCGATGGTGACGCCGTTCCCGCTTGCCGTATCGCGTTCGGTCGCACTTTCCACGGCGCGGGTCGCGATCTGGATGCCCGCTTCGTGGGTGAGATCGTCCGCGTACTCCTGTTCGAGAACCCCCATGGCAAACTGCATGCCACTCCCGGTTACGACGTAGTCGTCCTCGCTCAACCCGCCCATCGGATCGATGCTGTAAACGTGTGGGCCGGTCTCGTCGACGCCACCGAGGATCGGGTTGATCATGAAGAAGGGGCCCCCGCGAAGGAAGTTCGAAGCGACAGTTGCCAGGGCGTTGATCTTCATCGGTTCCCCGCGACGGGCTTCATAGAGGTTCGCCTCGGCCCGGATCGATCGAATGAACGACTGTGCCCCGCCGACGGAGCCGACCATGGTGAGCGCCGCTCGATCGTGAACCTGCTCGACCTTCGTCACGTTCTTGTTCGAAACGACCCGCCCACCGAGACTCGCCCGTCGATCCGTGGCGATCACGACCGAATCGGCGGTGGTGACCCCGATCGAGGTCGTCCCCGTTTTCGTGCTCTCGACAGCGTCGCTGTCACCAGTTTCCTCGGGGAGGGAACCGATCTCCGGTTCGTACGGCTCCTCGATGTTCATTCTTCGTCCTCCTCGATGTCCTCGAGGTGGGATTCGATCTCCGCCTCTTCGAGACGGCGGTAGGCCTCAGTTGCTGATTCCACGACGCCCATCGCCAGTTCCGCGGCCTCGAGCCCCTCCTCCCGGGTCGACGCCAGCGCGGCCAGTGCGAGGTCGATCCCTTCCTCGAGGGTCAGTCCTTCTTCCCACTCGGCTTCGAGGTACTCCTGAATATCCGAGCGGTCGGCCCCGATCGCGACGGCTTTCCATTCGTTCGGTGTGCCACTCGGGTCCGTCTCGAAGAGTCGGGGTTCGCCCGCTGAAACGCCGCCGATCAACAGGGCCGCACCGAAGGGGCGAACACCGCCCATCTGGGTGTACTGCTGAATGTTATCAGTCACCGCTTTCGTGAGTACCTCCACGCCGACCGGTTCCTCGTACCGGAGTTCCTCGACCTGGGCCCGACGACGGGCGAAGTCGATCAGTCGGCGGGCGTCGGCGACGTGACCGGCGCTGGCGATACCGACGTGGTCTGTGACTTTGTGTAGCTTCTCGATGGAATCGGCCTCCATGAGCGGCGACCGTGAGCGCTTATCGACGGCGAGAACCACACCTTCGGCGGTTCGAACCCCGACGGAGGGCGTCCCTCGTTTGACGGCTTCGCGTGCGTACTCGACCTGATAGAGCCGACCGTCCGGGGAGAAAATGGTGATTCCCCGGTCGTAGGCCTGCTGCTGTTGACCCTGCATGTTCGTTCGCCCGGACATTGCTTCGCGGCGGGTAAAGGCTTGCCGGACCCGGAGTTTTAGAAGTAGTTGATGCTCTCGGGCAGTTCGGTCTTCATGCCCTTGCGCTCCCGAATCTCGGTGATGATGTCCGGCTGGAGGTTGTCCACGAGCACCCGGAAGCCGGCGTTTTCGGTGTTCCAGGAGGCCCGCCCTTCGGTTGCCGAGCGGATGTCAGAGGAAAAACCGATCATCTCTTCGACCGGGGCAATCCCTTCGACGACCATCAGATCGCCTTCCTGGTACATATCGTCGACCCGGCCACGGCGACCCTGAATCTCGCCGGAGGCCGCGCCCATGTGTTCGGAGGGGACGTCGATACGGACGTCCTGGATCGGCTCGAGCAGCCGGATCTCGCCGTCGATGAGGGCCCGGTGAACGGCCTCGCGCATCGCTGGAATGACCTGGGCCGGACCGCGGTGGATCGCGTCCTCGTGAAGCCGCGCGTCGTGAAGACGGATCAAGGCACCTTCGACTGGCTCGGCAGCGAGCGGTCCATCCTCGAGGGCCTCCTCCAGGCCCTCGATGATGAGCTCCATCGTCTCGTTGAGGTGCTGGATCCCCTTCGTGTCGTCGATGAAGACGTTGGTGTTGATGATGTCCTCGACGTTCTGTGAGGTCTCCTTCTCCATCCCCGCCTCCTGGAGGGCCTCGCGGCGCTCCTGTTCGGGCATGTCCATCGACGCCTCGCCCAGCTTGATCGTCTCGGTGACCTCGTCGCTCAGGGGTTCGACCGTGACATAGAAGCGGTTGTGCCGGTTCGGCGAGATGCCCTGTACCTCCTCGGACTCCTGGGTCGGGGCCTCGCGGTAAACGACGATCGGTTCACCCGTTCGCACCGGAATGCCCTGGTTGCGCTCGATGCGCTGGGTGATGACCTCGAGGTGTAGTTCGCCCTGGCCGGAGATGAGGTGCTCGCCCGTGTCCTCGTTGATCTCGACGCCGATCGTGGGGTCCTCCTTCGAGACTTGCTGGAGGACTTTGATCAGCTTCGGGAGGTCGTCCATCTTCTGGGCCTCGATGGACTTCGTGATGACCGGCTCGGAAATGTGTTCGATGGACTCGAAGGGAGTCATCTCCACGGAGGAAACGGTCGAGCCCGCGATCGCGTCCTTGAGACCGGTCACCGACGCGACGTTCCCGGCCGGGACCTCGGCGACTTCCTCCCGTTCGCCGCCCATGAACACACCGACTGACTGGAGGCGGTTTTTCCCGGCAGTCCCGGATACGTAGAGCTCCTGGCCCTCCTCGAGCGTCCCGGAGAAGACACGCCCGGTCGCGATCTCGCCGGCGTGGGGGTCCATGGAAATGTCAGTTACCATGAAGACGACCTCGCCGTCTTTGTTGACCATCCGCATGTCCTCGGCGAGTTCGGATTCGGCGTCACCCCGCCAGACCGTCGGAATCCGATCGGGCTGGGCTTTAACCGGGTTCGGGAAGTGCTCGGCGACCATGTCGAGCACGACGTCCGAAAGCGGGGACTGTTCGTGGAGTTCCTTGCGCTTGTCGTTGCGCTCCATCTCGATGACGTCCCCGAAGTCGATCCCGGTTTCGGCCATCGACGGCGCGCTGATCGCCCAGTTGTAGAGGGCCGAGCCGAAGGCGACCGTCCCGTCCTGGACACTCACTTTCCAGTTGTCCTCCTCGTAGCGCTCCTCGGCCATCCCGCGGATGAGTTCGTTGACGTCCCGAATGACCTCCTGAAGGCGCTCCTGCATCTCCTCGGGGCCTTCCTGCAGTTCGTTGATCAAGCGGTCGACCTTGTTGATGAACAGGGCCGGCTTGACGTTCTCGCGCAGCGCCTGCCGCACGACCGTTTCGGTCTGGGGCATCGTCCCTTCGACGGCGTCGACGACGACGAGGGCCCCGTCGACCGCACGCATCGCCCGAGTAACGTCCCCGCCGAAGTCGACGTGGCCGGGCGTGTCGATCAGGTTGACCAGGTAGTCGTTGTCCTCGTACTCGTGAGTCATCGAGACGTTCGCGGCGTCGATCGTGATGCCCCGTTCCTGCTCGTCCTCTTCGGTGTCCATCGCCAACTGCTCACCGGCGAGGTCATCCGAAATCATGCCGGCGCCGGCGAGCAGATTGTCGGTGAGTGTCGTTTTCCCGTGGTCGATGTGAGCGGCAATGGCGATGTTCCGGATCTGGTCCGGATTATCCATGAGCCGCTCACATTGCTGGACGATTTTCTTGCGTCGGCCCATTGTTATCCCGTAGTTCCCCGCGCCGGTTCAAAAGGGTAGTGTTTCCTGCTGAGCCGCCGTCATGCGTACACGCACCACGGATCGGGGTGGTTCGAGGAAGTCAATCCCGACGTTGGATGGGAGGCACACGAACTGGCTGACTGTGATGGCTCGTGAGAGCCCAGAACAGGCTGTAAACGGGCTGGGATTTCCAGTTCGTCAGAACCGACGCTACGTATTTGCTGCCGCCGGGAAATTATGACGATATGGTACTTCGAATCATCCTGGCAGCCTTCGGTCTCGTGGAGTTGCTCGTTCCAGAGACGCTCGTCCGGTTCATGATGGACGTGACAACGACCGGGGAGACAGATTACGAAATCAAACCGTGGGTGTACAAACTGGCCAGACTCGAGGGACTCGTTTTCGTGCTGATTGCAGTCAGGTTGACCAAGAACCGAGGTGAAGACTGTTAGGGAGCTATCTCTCGGATAGCCACCACGACAGCCGTGATCTTCAGCAGGCGGTTTCATTCAGTATCAGAAGCGGAATCATAGCGCCATGCTGCATTGAGGGCGCGAATTCAGCAGAAAATCACAGTTATGTCGTTACGGTTGACTACAGCAATCAGGA
>CAZVCA010000017.1:0-25710 GCA_964626045.1 uncultured Halobacteriales archaeon
CTGACTACGGCAGCGTTGGCTAAAACACCGGTGGCTCGCTCCCGATCGGAAGGAGCATGAAAAACAGGACGGCGACCCCGGCTTCGAGGGAAATCGTCGTGGTGACAATGTCGCCACGCAGCGTGTCCATGACGTTTCGGCCGACCGTCCAGCCACCGAGAAAAACGAAGCCGGTCATGATCGCCGCCGCGGTCGTTTTCCGGATCAGTCCCGCCCCGACTGCCGGCCCCCAAGCGATCCCGGTGGAGGAGCCGCCGATGTTAAATCCGACAAAGATGGAGACAACGACGCCGAGAAACAATACGAGAGAGAGCATACCAGGGGAAAGCACCCTGGGATTCAAATCAGTAGTGGGTTTGGATTCCGGACCGAAACTCAGCCGGCTTCGGCGTTGACCTCGTCGAGTTCCTCGACGGTCGGGGCATTGACGATGATCACCGTCGCCCCTTGTCGCGTCACCGAGAAGGCGTCAGCATACGGCCCTCGTTGGATGTGATATCGCCGCTCACTCCCGGCGACGGTCGTGGCGCCGTGATGCTCGAGAAGTTCGATATAGCCGTCCCGGAATTCGCGGGCGTCTGCTGGTGTCTCCCATTCGATTTTCCACACGTAGCCGGTTTCACCGGTCTCCCCCGAGTCCGTGGTAACGTACGGAAGGAGTCGGTCTCCCTCCCAGCCGGTCGTGATCGGATGGGAATAATTGTGGGCGTCGAGTGTCGAATCGGTCTGGAAGAAATGACCGTAGGGGATCACGACGTTCGTGCGAGTGCCCGTCTGCTCGGTCGCGGCGTAGCTTGGATACCACAGCATCGCATACAGCCCGGCCTCGCCGAACTCGGCGTAATCGATGTGTCCCTCGCCCTGATCGGGCACCCACCAGTCCTCGTTCGATCGGTCCTCGATCGACACGTCGACAGGGTGGTCATTTTGATACGTTTCCGGGTGGATCGTCTGTTCGCTGCTCGCGGGCGGGTTGGCATAGACCTCGTTGACCCCGGCCCAGCCCGACTCCTCCCGAATGTCTGCGACGAAGGGTGGCCCATCGCTGTACGGTTGGAATCGGAGCGCGAACAGCCCGATGTGGCGGTCACCGCCACCACCCCCACTCCCACCCGCGACCTCGGGTTTCACGAGTGATTCAGCGTATCGCTGTGCGTAGAGATAATCGACGTAGTTCCCGTCACCTTCGATGATCCCCAGGTTCGCGTTCCGCTCCTCTTCGGTCTTCGATCGCCGATCCGAGACCTCGAAGTGCTCCTCCTGGACCGCGTGAAAGAGTTCCTGGGCGAGGGTGACCTCGTCGAGTTGCAGCGGCGGGCCGCGTTCGGAAACGATCGTGATGTTGTGATCTTTGGGACTATAATAGCCCAGGACCCCCGTCGCCTTGTTCTCCTGCTGCTGACTGATCGCGCTGTCCCGTTCGCCGATGAAGAAAAGCGCCTCGAACTTCACGTCCTGATGGAGTTTTTGGGCCGTCGTCGCCCCCGTCTCCCCCGTGCTGTCGTCGCGGAACGTCTCTCGATCGATGATCCGGACCTCGACGTCACGTTCGAACTCCAACCCCCGGATCGCCTCGACGCGAGCTTTGCCTCTGGCCACGACGGCCTCGAGTTCCGACCGGTTCAGGCCGTCACGTGGATCCACGCTGATCGTCTCGTTGTGCCAATACCCGTCCTCCCATCCCAACCGATCGACGCTGGGGTCAGGTGGTGGGTTCTCAGTCGGCGACGGATCCATTCGCGGCAGGTCACCCGCTTCCAGCCTCGACTCCGGGGCCGGCGGCGAGACACAGCCTGCAGTCACCAGCAGGACGGCAATCGCGAGGATCCCTAACACCCGACGCATGCACGTGGGTGGGGTCGGCAGGGGGAAAATCCTGCCGCCCGAGGCAGTGCGTGCCGAACGAAATGTTTTGGCCCCAGCCGCGGTATGGGGGGATATGCAGCTGACTGCGGCGGAGACGGCGATCGTCGTCGTGGATATGCAAAACGACTTCTGTCACCCAGACGGCGCCCTCTATGCGCCAGCGAGCGAGGCGGCGATCGAGCCCATCCAGCGGCTCCTCGAACGCGGCAGGGCGGCTGGCGTGCAAATCGTCTTCACTCGGGACGTCCACCCCGAGGACCAGTTCGAGGACGCCCAGTATATGGACGAGTTCGAACGCTGGGGCGAGCACGCACTCGAAGGGACATGGGGCGCTGAAATCGTTGCCAATCTCGAGGTGAAATCCGAGGACTACGTCCTCGAAAAACGGACCTACGACGCGTTTTACGGGACGGATTTCGAGACCGTTCTCACCGACCGGGGACTGACCGACCTACTCTTCGTGGGAACGCTCGCAAACGTCTGTGTGCTCCACACCGCTGCCAGTGCCGGGCTCAGGGATTTCAGACCGATTCTCGTCGAAGACGCGCTCGGGGCCCTCGAACCCGATCATCGGGCGTATACACTCGAACACGCCAACTGGGTGTTCGGCGAAACCGTGCCCCTCGATGCGATCGAATTCCACTGAGCAGGCGCGGATGGGAGCCGATCAGCCGATCTCGACGGTAATCTGGTCCCCAACCTGCCAATCACCTTCGGGACAGATCAGTTTCGCTCCCAGCTCGGTCCGGTTCAAAAGGAAGGACAGGCCCGTGATTTCTCGGCCGTTCGCCGTGACCGTCACCGATTCCCACGTGACCGAACCAGGCCCCGGGGCCAGCACGGTTCCGAGCAGTTCGATAGAAGCAGCAGGTGGTCCGTCCGTCGCGATCGGGACGACCCCGCCAGTCTCGTAGTGGGGGATCCCGCCGTCGAACACGGAGGCCCCCTGATCGTCCGCGATGCCCGCATACGACTCCCCCGGTGCCGGGTGGGAGGGACTATCCAGGATCGCGTAGGTGTCCCCTGCCTCCCGAACCGTTCCCGTCCCGTCCCAGGAATTCCCGGTCACCGGCACGTCGACCTCGACCGGTAGCGAGCCGCTCGCGCGGACTGGATCCGTACCGTAGGGGCGGAATCCGAGGTGAACGTGGTTGTCGACCCAGGGCGCAAAATAGCCCGAGCGGACAAGACGTCCCAGTGAATCCCCCATTTCGACTGTCGCCCCCGGGTCGACCGCCGGATCGACGTGGAGGGTCCGGGCGAGTTCGGACCCGGTATCGATGACGATGAGGAAGTCGTGCTCGGCCGCGTACGGCCGGCTCGGGGCGGTCATTTGCCTGGTTTCGACGACCGTGCCGGCGACCGGACTGGGCGCTTGCTCCGTTCCCGGATAGAGGTCGATAGCACGCCCCTCACGATGGGCCGTGTATGGCGAATTGTGCCGGGCAAAACGGGGGTACGGCCGCAGGGCTGTGGACCCGATCGTCACCATAGGGAGGATTCGGTGCCCAGGTGATTCATGCCTTCGGTCCCGGCCAGGGATCGGGCACAGGTCCCGGAGGATTTAGGCGCCTCCCTCGGAAGAGGCTGGTATGAACGTCATTCGGAACGCGACCCTCCCTGACGGCCGGGAGCGGGACGTGGCGATCGAAGCGGGGGAAATCGCGGCAATCGGCACCGATCTCAATGGGGAGACGCTGGTGGACGCGAACGGGAAATGGCTCCTTCCCGGCATGATCGACGTCCACGTTCACTTCCGTGAACCGGGCTTCCCGGAGAAGGAGACCTGGGCCACTGGCAGCCGGGCCGCGGCCGCGGGCGGGGTCACAACCGTCGTCGACCAACCGAACACGGATCCCCCCACGGTGAACGGCGACAGTTTCGACCGAAAAGCGGCCGCGGCCGACACGTCGCTGATCGATTGGGGAATCAACGGCGGGGTTACGCCGGACTGGCAACCGGACGAGCTGTTCGATCGGCCACTCTTCGCCCTGGGGGAAGTCTTTCTCGCGGATTCGACGGGCAACATGGGCATCGACGGCGACCTGTTCGAAACGGCCCTCGAACGGGCGCACATAGCTGGCCTGGTCACCACCGTTCACGCCGAAAACGCGGCCTACTTCGAGGACGATGCCAAGGATCGAGACGATCCGGCCGCCTGGAGCGCGTACCGACCGGCCCAGGCGGAGGTCGTCGCGATTGCCCAGGCGGTCGAGAGCGCAGTCGATACCGGGGCCGACGTCCACATTGCACACACCAGCACGCCCGAAGGGATCGATCAGGCCAACGCAGCGGGGGCCACCACCGAAGTTACCCCCCATCACCTCTTCCTGTCCACCGACGACAGCGAGGATTTGGACACGTTCGGACGGATGAATCCGCCATTGCGGGACGAAGAACGGCGACTCGCCGTCTACGACCGGGTGGCCGACGGGACCGTCGACATCATCGCGACCGATCACGCGCCCCACACCCGCGAGCAAAAGGCGACTGACATCTGGTCGGCCCCAAGCGGCGTTCCAGGCGTCGAAACGGCGCTACCCTTACTGCTGGCCGAAGTCAAAGCCGGCCGCCTCGACCTCGAACGAGTGTGTGACTTGACCGCACGCAATCCGGCTCGCATCTTCGACCTGCCAGAGAAGGGACGAATCGAAGTCGGGGCCCACGCCGATCTGGTGCTCGTCGATCCGGCGACCGAACGGGAGATCCGGGGCGGCGAGCTCCACGGCAAAACCAGTTGGACCCCCTTCGAGGGGATGACCGGGCTCTTTCCCGAACTGACCCTCGTCCGCGGCCACCGGGTGTGGGAACAAACGGACGCGGAGAAAGCGACTGGCAGGTTCGGCGACGCGATCGGCGAGAACGTTCGTTCCTAAGCCTTAGCTCTCGTCGCCGCCAAACGTGTGTCCACATTCCGGACAGGTGTGTTCCTCCCCACGGAGGTCCTCGCTTGCCTCACGGACCTCCCGCATGACCGAGGAAATCCGTTCCTCGCCCTCCAGTTCTTCGTCGACGGCGAGGTCGACGCCTTCGACCTCGAGGAGGAACTTCGCGACCTCCGTCGCCTCGTACATGATCTCGTCGAGTTCGTCGGCTTTGAAGAAACCGCTCATGGCCCCGTAGAGAAAGGTCGCCCCGGCCATCCGCACCTTGTCCTCGAAGGCCGATCTGGCCTGATTGACGGCCTGTGGGCTGTACGTGTCCGTCATAAACGGGACGAGCTCCGGCAAGTTCTCGCCGATCTTCGTCATCTCGATGCCTGTCTCGGTGCGGAAATCGGCCGCGAGTCTGGCGATCGCCCACTCGCGGGCCGTGATGTAGGTTCGGTCCCGCAGGAACTCGTTGACGCGGTCGTAGGTCGCGCCGTCGACCTTCGTGAACCGTTCGTACTTTCTGACATCCGGCGGCACCGATTCGTCGACGGTCCCGGGACTGACCGAAAGCAGCTCTCGCACTGCCTCCGTCCCAGCCCGAACCCGCCGATTCGGTGGCAAACGGGCCGCCGGATCCTGGTCCATACCGCTTCTTACGATGGGTTCTGCAAAAGCGTGACGGGCCGGCGGCCCGAGGGCAACTCCTTTGCCATCGGGGGTCCCAACCCCAGTATGAAAGTTCTGTTCGGGATCAACAGCGACTCGGCCCTCGACGCGCTCAAGCGTACCGTCGAGCGAGCCCAGTCGGTCGGGGACGATCTCACCATCGCGGTCCTCGAACAGCCCGACGAGGAGTCGATCGACGTGACCGAATCGGCGGTCCGGGACACCGTCGCGGACCGCGAGGACGTGGCCATCAGGCGGGTCGAAGGCCATCCCGGGAGCCGATTGGTCGAAATCGCCGAATCCGAAGCGTTCGATCGTATCGTGTTGGGCGGCGGCGAACAGAGCCCGATGGGGAAGATCCGCATCGGCTCCATCGCCGAATTCGTCCTCCTGAACTCCCATGTGAGCGTGACGTTGCTCCGATGACCGAACGCCGGTACCCTCAGGCGGCGGCCGGGCCCTTCTCCGAACCACCGATCAGCTGGACCGACGATCGGGACCGTTCCATCGAGATCGTCGTCTGCCAGGGGAATCGGGACGCACTCGTGGCGATGTACGCCGACTTCGACCCGGCCGAGCGCGCCCAGGGGATCCCGCCTGTCGGCGAGGCGGCGATCAGGGAGTGGCTCGATCACCTCCTCTGTGAGGACTGCTATAACGTGGTCGCGACCCACGACGACCGAATCGTCGGCCACGCAACCCTCGTCGGCGACGGGGACGAGGCCTACGAACTGGCCATCTTCGTGCACCAGGACTACCAGGACGCCGGGATCGGCACCACGCTCCTGGAGGCCCTCCTTGGGCATGCAGCAGCCGACGGCGTCGAAAAGGTCTGGTTGACCGTCGAACGCTGGAACAAACCGGCCACGTATCTCTACCAGAAAGTCGGCTTCGAGGGAACCGGGGCCGAGGATTTCGAACGCGAGATGAGTATCCGCCTGGCGCCGCCGAATGCGACGACCGGGTGATACTTACCCGAAGCCGCCCACCCATCGGTATGCAAGATTGGGTTATCGACGACGAAAACCTCTCGCCGGAACGGCAATCGCTGCTGCCGGGGCGTGGGTTTTTCGTTCCCGACGACATCCGGGCCGAACAGCGAGACCAGGAGATCGCCGAACGAGTCACCGGTGCAGAGAGGGTGGCGGTCGTCGACCCGGACGCAGACGGGTTGGCCTGTGTCGCCATCCTGCGGGACGTGCTGGGGGAGGCCGCCTTCATCCCGGCCAGCCCCCACGAACTGGAAGAAGGCATCGAGCGGGCTGTCGAGTACGGCAAACCAGGCGGGGACGTCTATATCTGTGATCTCGCTCCCGACGATCCCGAAGCCGTTGCTGAGCCACTTGCCGCGGTCACGGACCACGCCGGCTCAGTCACGTGGTACGATCACCATCAGTGGACCGAGGCAGCCACGACGGCTGTCGAAGACGCCGGCGTCGAGCTCGTAATCGGCGATTCTGACGCCGAGTGTACAGCAGACGTCGCGGCCCGCTCGCTCGACGGCGAGATCTCCCCACACCTCGAGGAACTGGCCGCTGTCACACGGGATCACGACCTTTGGATCAAGGACGACGACCGCTCTGACGACCTCGCGGACCTCTCACACTGGAAGGATCCCGAGGCATACCTCGACGTCATCGAAGAGCATGGAGTCGACTTTCCCGACACGATCCAGGAGTTCCTCGCGGAAAAGCGGGTGACCAAAGCCGACCGAATCGAACGCGCCGTCGAGCGGGCAGACGTCCACGAGATCCGCGACTGGACGGTCGCGGTCACCTACGGTCGCTGTTCACAGAACGAGGTCGCCGAAGCGCTGCGAGAACAGGGCGCGGACGCGGCAGTGATCGTCAAGCCCTCTGGCAGCGCCTCGATCCGCGGCACCGAATCCTTCGAACGGGCCCACGAAGTCGCCCGGCAGGTCGGTGGCGGCGGGCATCCGCGAGCAGCCGGGTGCAAACCCCGGATCTACGACGACATGCTTGATTACGCCCACCACTGGACGACCCGCGGCGCACCCGCGAAACAGCTCATCATGAAGGCCTTCTGGAATTTGCCCGAGGAACCGGCAGCGGAGTAAGGAGGCCGAATTTCGCCGTCCGCTCGGGAATCCTCAGGTCCGATCGGCTTCGATCCCCGTGTCGAAATCGTAGCGGTGTTCCCGCTGTTCGAGTTGATCACCGAGTTCGTGGAGCAGTTTAAGCATGAAGCCCATCCCGCGTTTGGTCTTCGGGTCGTTTAACTTTCGCAGCGAGCCGACCATGCCCACCGGCTCGGGTGCTTCGGCCGGGTCCGGAGCGGTTTCGCTCATTGCGGCCGTGAACATTTCGAGGTTCCGGAGCGCTTCCGGTTCCCCAGCCGCCGTGTCGAACAGTTCGCCGGCGTGCACCATCGCCCGCATCGTCGATTTCACCATGTCGTCGTCGACCGCCTCCGAGGCGAGGGATACCAGATTCGCAGCCGCCGCGAGGTCCTCGAGGGTCCCGGTTTCTTCGAGTTCGACGAGTGTTTCGAGCGCGTTCTGTACGGCTTCTGATTCCGGATCGATAGGTTCCTCACTCATGGTACTCACGCGAGCCCCCTCGCAGTTAACCAGTACATTTCGTTGTACGCGAACTTCGCCCAGTGGACGAATTCGGTTTCGTCACGCACCACCGGATCTGACTCGTAATCGAAACTGATGTGTGAGCCTTCGTCGGTGCCGGCTTCGAGGAAACAAATGGTATCGCCCTCGAAGATCGTCCGCGGATCGTGGCCCCGGACGAGGGCGGCGACACGATCGACGACCGTCCCCGCCGCATAGTGAGCCACGCTGCCCGCCTTGCTCGTCGGGAGGTTCGTGACGTCACCGATCCCGAACACGTCCTCGGCGTGGTCGGATTCGAGGGTGTGTTTGTCGACTTCCATCCACTCCTCACCGAGCCCTGACTCCTGGATGAGCGGACTCGGTTTGAATTCGGGAATCCCCACGAGCATGTCATAGTCCATTTCGGTCCCTTCGACCGAGTGAATGACCTGCGCCTCGGAATCGACGGTCTCGGGATTGAACATCGTCTGGGTGCCGACATCCCGTTCCTCGTAGCGGGGTTCGGCCCATTCGGCGACGGGCCCCACGCTGTGGAGCCGCGGGAGCGGGTAGGTGTACGTAATGTCGATATCGTCTCGTTTCCCCAGCTTGCGGAACCTGTCGTCCGCCAGCATCGTGAACTCGACCGGGGCGGCCGGGCAGACGTGTGGCGTGCCGATTACCGAGAGCACCAGATTGCCTTCTTCGAAGTCCGAGAGGGCCTGCCGCAGTTCCATGGCCGCCTCGGCGTCGTAGAAGTGGTAGCCGTCTTCGCCCGGACCAAAGCCGGGGGTCGCCTCGAGGTCCGGCGTGGCACCTGTTGCGACGACGAGATAATCGTATGGAAGGCTGCCGTTCTCACTGAGCGTGATCGATTTGCCGCTCGTATCGATCCCAGTCACCCGATCGTACACGATATCCACGCGTCGATCGACGAGATCCGCCAGCGGACGTCTCGCGTCCTCGGGCTCACTTTCGCCCCACGGGACGTAGAAGAACGTCGGCTTGTAAATGTGGTACGGGCTATCTGAGACGATTCGGATCCGCACGTCATCACGTGCCACTTCTTGCTGTAGCTTCTTCTGGAGCCGATTGGCGGTCACCGTCCCCCCGACCCCGCCCCCGACGATCACGATCTCAGTCGTCATTGGTCACCTCCGGGCGAAAGACCAGGTTTCGACTGCAGGCCCGGTTCAGTTGAGCCCAGCTCACCCGGCCTTGCTTCCGAATTGTTCAGGTCTCGCACCACTGGCGTTCCCCAGTGCCGCCGGGTCATCGATACCTCCGGCGGTTTTGTACTCGGTTTGGATCGATAGTCATGTGTGAACGTATCAAGGATAACGGCGACATGCTACATAAAAGTGCGTGATTTTTGGGGTGATAACCGTCAACCCCACCGCGGCACCGATCAAGTCATCAGTGAACCGCTACTGCTCGCCAGGCATCCTCATCCGCTACTGTCCTTCGGCCAACCACTTGTCCGAATACGCGGTCCCGCATGCGCATTGAGCGTACGCGTGAATCACGTCGCCTTCGGCATACAGCCCATCGACGTCCTCGTTTTGCTCCTCCGCGAAGGCAAAGACGATTGTGACGTCGTGGTCCTGGTCCTCGGCCTCGTCCGCCTCCGGACAGACCCCATCAGCCAGGTTTGGGCCGACAGTTCCCTCGGTTCCCATCGCCTGGCCGGCGAAATCCATCGGGTCGATGCCAGTCGCCGATTCGAAGGCGGACCGACCCGCCTCGCCCGGAACCACGATGCGGACGCCCGCGTCAACAGCTTCGGCGTATGGTTGTTCAGCAAGCGTTTCCGGGTCCGATAGCGTGTCGTCGGCGAAGTACGCGGCGACGTGATGGGGCGTGTCCCCCGCGAGAAACCGCTCGATAGGACTGCTCATACACCCGATTCGTCGAGCGATGGGTTAAGCCCGGCGGAGGAGCCCGAACCCAAGAAAACAGGATTGTCTTCCCAGCGATATCTTATGCGTCTTCCTCGTCCTCGGCTGACTCCTCTTCAGCGTCGGCTTCTTCCTCCTCCGCCGTCTCATCGGCGGCGTCGTCATCAGCTGGTTCTTCGTCAGCCTCTTCTGCGGACTCGTCGGTGTCCTCCTCGCCGGTTTCGACCTCCTCGGGTTCTTCTTCGCCCAGCGCGACGGGAACTGATCCGTCGCCTTCGGTTACTTTGACGTTCAGTTGCGTGATCGGCTCACCGACTTCGCGACCGCGAACGGTGACACGCCGGCGTTCGCCATCCCGGTCGGGGTTGTAGCCGATGCCGCCAGTCAGCAACACCTCCGAGAGCGTGTCGCCTTTCACGTCGGGTCGCATCGGCCGGCCGGCATCGTCGGAGCCGCCGGTGATCTCCACGGTGAACCCGTCGAGGCCGACGGCGGTGCCGTCGATGTCATCGCCGATCTCACGGCCCATGAAGCGGTTTGCGTCCTGCCCGTCGACTTCTCGCGTGAACGATCGCCCCGTCTCCGGATCGGAGACGACGACGCTGAACGTAGCCATGGTAGAGTGGACTGTTCGGGGCGTCAAAAGGGCATCGAACCAGGGGTTACTCGGCGTCGGCCGCGTACAGGTCTCGCACCTTCCTCACCTTCGGTTCGGCATAGAGGGTACAGTACCGATCCTCGGGGTTGTTCTCGTAATACGCCTGATGGGCCGGGCCGGCTTCCCAGAAGTCCTCGAGCGGCTCGATTTCCGTCACGATCTCGTCCTCGAAGGCGCCCTCCGCCTCCAGGGTCTCGACGAAGGCCCGTGCGGTTTCGTATTGAGCCTCATTGTGGGTGAAAATCGCCGACCGGTACTGGGTTCCGACGTCAGGGCCCTGCCGGTTCAGCTGTGTCGGGTCGTGGATCCTGAAAAAGACCCCGAGCAGGTCGACAAAGGAGACCGTCTCCGGATCAAATTCCAGTTGCACACATTCAGCGTGGCCGGTCTCGCCTGTCCTTACGTCCTCGTAGCTCGGATCTGGATGGTCACCGCCGGCGTATCCCGACGTCGCGGTCCTGACCCCGGGAACCTCCTCGAAGGCCGCCTCGAGACACCAGAAACAGCCACCTGCAAAGGTGGCCTGGGCCGAATCAGTTGACATACGAATCATTCGGCCGTCGAGCGCAAAAACACGTCGGCAGGGGAAATTCGGGCTGGCAGTCGAATCGATGGGTGCAAACCCCCAGGCCCAATATGCGAGCACGATGCAGATCCGGTTTCTCGGTGGCGCCCGCGAAGTCGGGCGGAGTGCGGTGCTCCTCAACGATGCCCTCCTGTTGGATTTCGGCATTCGAGCCGGTGACCCGCTCCAGTTTCCGATCGAACGCCCCGACGTCGACGCGGTTGTCGCCAGTCATGGCCACCTCGACCACGTCGGCAACGTGCCGACACGCTGTTCGGGATCGGACTGGCCGACGATCCACTGGACGCCACCAACCGGGAAGCTGGCAACGACCCTCGCCAGGGACACGCTCAAACTGCACGGGGTCCCTGAAACCGGGGCTCGCGAGGGTCGCTTTCAGCCCCGGGAACTCGGTGGCACGTACAACTGCCCGTTCACCGAAACCCACGTCAAACGGATGACCCAGCAGTCACGAACCCACGGGTACGGGGACCCCTTCCAGGCAGCGGGCCATGAAATCACATTCTTCGATGCGGGCCACATTCCCGGAAGCGCCCACGTCCTCGTCGACGACGGCGAGACCCGGCTGCTCTACACCGGCGATTTCCACACGGACGATCAGCGGCTCGTCGCCGGAACGACGGCCAGGCCGGACGCGGATATCGTCATCACCGAGAGCACGTATGCCGACGTCGAGCACGAACCGAGACGCGCTGTCGAGGAGCGGTTTGTCAGTCGCGTCGAACAGACCCTCTGGGAGGGTGGGACCGTGGTTATTCCGGCCTTCGCCATCGGCCGGACCCAGGAGTTGCTCCTGGTCTGTGCCGCCCACGACATCCCTTGTTACGTCGACGGGATGGGGAAGGGCGTCTCGGACATGCTCCGCCAGTATCCCGACTTCGTCCGGGATGGGGATGCGTTGCAGCGAGCGATCTCTCACGCTCGCTTCGTCACTGGCAAGGACGGGCAGCGCAAGCGGATCGCCGACCAGTCGACTGCCATCGTCACGACTAGTGGCATGCTCTCTGGCGGTCCGGCGATGACCTACGTCCCCGAGATCCGTTCGGACCCGACGAACCTGATCGCGCTGACGGGGTATCAGGTCGCGGATACCCCGGGTCGGGAGTTGTTGGAAACAGGGAGTGCAGAGATCGACGGGCGGCGGATGCGGGTGGCCGCGCAGGTCGAACAGTTCGATTTCTCCGCGCACGCCGACCGGGAGGGATTGCGGTCGTTTCTGGAGGCGTATCGCGATGCAAAAGTCCTCGTCAATCACGGGGATCGGTGTGAGGCGTTTGCCGAGGAACTCGAAGCTGACGGATACGACGCGGTGGCGCCCCGGAACGGGACGACGGTGTCGGTGTGACCCGCGGAGGGAAAGTGTTTAACCGGACAGTCCCGACGGTGTAGGTGAGGGCCGGTAGCTCAGGTAGGCAGAGCGTCTGGCTTTTAACCAGACGGACGGGGGTTCAAATCCCTCCCGGCCCGTGCAGTGAGCCGCTGAGCAACAGCGAAGCGGCGAGCGAACCGGCAGGAGGATTTGAACCACGCAAATGCGAGCGCCAGCGAGCATTTGCCATCGGGTTCAAATCCCTCCCGGCCCGTGTTTCCTGCGAACGATGGTGAGGAGCAGCGGCCACGGAGGCACAGGGGGTCGGTTGCCTCACTCGGCCACTTCGAGTTCGACCACAAACACCGCCCCCCGGGGCTCGTTGTCTTCGATGTGTACGTCACCGCCGAATTGAGCAACCAAATTTTCGACGAGATAGAGCCCGATGCCGGTTCCTTCGCTTTCGAGCCCCAGTTCGCCTTTCCCGAAGATCTTCCACTTCTGTTCGTCCGGGATACCCGGCCCATCGTCGGCGACGAACACGCGCAACGCCTCGTCGTCTCGGTTTGCCGAAACCGTCACGGTCGGTTCGTCCTGATCGTTATGGACGATCGCGTTCGTGAGCAAATTACGGAAGACCGAGTCGAGGAGTTCGGTCGCTTTGACCTCGACGGCAGGAATGTCCCCGTCGAATCGAACCGTCGCCTCGGGGTTGCCCTCCCGAACCATCTCCATCTCTTCTTCGAGAATGGGCCGAATCGGGATCGCATCGAGTTCGGGCGGTTCGGAGCGGGTCACGACGTCCATGAGATCACGCGCCGCATTGGTGATCGAAACGACGTGTTCGCCGGCTTGCTGGGCCCGTTCGAGGTGTTCGGAGGCAGTCGGGTCCTCGACGGCGTCCGCGGCCGTCTCAATAAAGCCCAGGAGCACGGCCATCTCGTTGCGGATGTCGTGGCGAACGACCCGATTGAGGACTTCGAGTTGCCGGGTCATGACCTCGAGTTCCTGCTCGCGCTCGTGGCGCTGGCTGATGTCCTCGAAGGCGAAGACGAGGCGTTTGATATCCCCGTCCTCGACCAGTGGCGCACCGGATATCGAGACGAAGATCGGATCGGCGTGCGGGCGTTCCATCCGATACTCCTGTCCAAATATCGGGCCGAGATTCTCGCGGACGAGCATGAAGGGATGCTCGGACGCAGGGATCGGTTCGCCAGTCAAGTCGGTGAAGGTCCATTCGGGTTCGACGTATCCCTTGCCTTCGATTTGATCTTCGGGGAGGGCGAGCAGTTCCGCGGCGCGATCGTTACACCGCGTGATAGAGCCCTCTGGGGTCAGGACGACGATCCCCGTCGGGCTCGTCTCGAAAATCCGATCGAGGAGTTGGACGTTCGATTCCCCAGAAGCGTTCATAGCGAATATAACGGGCCTGAATCAGATGGGTGTGCCGGTCCCGGTTACGGTTCGACGAAATGGCCGAGGTAGATCAGGCCGATCCCGAGTCCGATCGCAGCCAGTGCGCCGAGCAGTTGGAGGATCATGATCACTGAGCCACCAGCGGCGTATTGCCAGGGCTGTCCGAGGAGCGTTCCCAGCCCGACGACGATCACGAAGAGGCCGACGGGAACGCTCACCACGTCGAGCCGGTCCTGAAAGACGTCCATGGTGGGTTCATTCAACGGGAAGTATCTAATCCTGACGGTCCGGGCTGGGTGGCCTGGGGCTCAGTACGTGGCTTCGAGGGTCGAGCCCGACCAGTCAGTAGTCGGCCTCGACGATTGGGCCAGCCCGGACTGGGATGGTTAGCCGGTCAGTAGTCGGCTTTGACGATCGAGCCGGCCCAGGCTTCCGCGCCACACTGCCGACATTCGAACATGGTCCCCTCGTCGTAATGCTCGACGGCGATGTCCTCGCTTGCACAATCCGGGCAGCGAAGAAAGGACTGCCACGCGTGATAGGAACCGTCCGACCGACTTCGGGCCATAGCGACTGTAGGTCACCGGAGAACTTCGCTTTTATGCATGCTACCATTGCACAGCACAAAACACTCAAACCTGCAAAAAGGAGCGTTTACTGGGCCCTCCGAGGGGCCGGGGTCGATGCCCTGGGGTTGCCGATACCCCCGTTTCCTGTACTACTCTTCGTTCGTTGTGGCCTTTCTGGAGACGTAATGGACAGGCGACCGCCCCCTTATGGGCGAAATCCCTTTTCGTCAGGGACCCCCTCGGTTCCCTCCTCGACCCGTGTCATCATCGTCTCGATCGTCTCCCGACCGGGATCCTCGAGGTCGAGTTCGGCCCGGATCTCCCCGAATATCTCGTCGGTGAGCCGTGCGTACCGCCGGTGAAACGGCGAGTCAGCCGCGGCCTCGTCGACGAGTTCGCGGAAGGCCGGCAACCAGTCGAAGTGCTCCGAAACGAAGGATCGGTGTTGCTCCGGGGTCCCCGCCTCGACGAGGAGCGACGCGTATTCGAGCAGCAGCGCCAGATGGTCGGCCATGTAGGCGTCCGGTATCTCGGCCTCGATGACCGCGTAGCGCTGCTCCATGTCCTCGGCCGGTGGCCCATCTAGAAGCCCGCCGCTCGCTGGCCCCTCGTACCATTCCTTGTACGGCGATTCGACGGCAGGGGCATACGGCGTTTCGAAGGCCTCGAAGAGGGAGATGTATTCGTTATCGAAGGCCGCTGCCGTCTCCGGAACCAGTGTCTCATCGACACCCTGCTCGATCTCGACGGCCAGTGGGTCGAGCAGCTCGTCCAGTTCGGCTTCGAGCCGACCAGCCGAAACGTCGGCCAGGAACTGGTCGTCAGGGTGTTTGAAACACTCCGAAAGCAGGCCGTACAACCGAGCCCAGTCGACGGCAGCGATATCCTCGTTCATCGATGATAGTGGTGTGGTGTCGTGCATAAATGGATTGTTCTCCAGGCGGTGCCGACAGTTCGTTGTGAATCGAATCGAAATACAGGGATCATACGATGTGGCGCCTACTGGGTGACGGTCCAGCGCTCGTAGAAGCCGTAGGCGAGGGCCCCAATCGCCGCGAAGATGACGAGCATCACGACGTTGAGCCCGATCGTATAGATCGTTCCGAGCAGGCCCCCTGGCAACGCATGCGGCGCAACGTCCTGGGCGACGCGTAATCCCCCGGTCGGAACCGGCGAGAGCACGTATTCCAGGATCACGCCGACCCAGACGACGGCGAACACGATCATGCCGAGGATGAGACTCGTGGTGAGTGCCGTGCTGTGGCCCTCGTCTTCACAGGCGACGTCGACGTAACCGACTGACGTTTCGACCCAGCCCTTCCACTCCTCGCAGGCCTGTCCAAGGGTGACCTTCCCCGTGAACATCGACCTGTCCAGTGGCCATTCCTTCGCGTGGGTCATAAACAGGTGGAAGGTCACCCCCACGAGCATCGTCACCGCGACGATTGCGTGGATATCTCTGGTAATCAGGAACGCGGGCGCTGGCGAAGCGTTACCGAGTGTCCCGGCGTACAGGACGATGCCGGTCAGGATCATGACCGTCGTTTCGAAGATGATGATCCAGATTTCTGCCTTCTGCAGGAACGTGTATTTCCCGGACGCGGGCTGGTCCCGGCGCCCGGCGAGGTATTTGAGATGTTCGATCGCTTCGCTGATATCACTCGGTCCGGGGAGGACGTTCTTGAGACTGTTTGCCCCGCCAATCCAGCCGAGGAATCCATACACGCCATAGAAGATCCCCGTCAGGATGAGGACGACCCCCGAGACGACGTGAAGGAGGACAATGTTACCATAGCCTACCAACCCGATGAGCCAGGTGAACGATTCATGGAACGTGATCGGGAGCCCGGTCACCCAGAGCAGCAGGATGGATGCGGCCAGCAACCCGTGGACGTAGACCTGGGACGCGTTGAAGCGGAGGATCGTGCTTTCGCTTGTCATCGTCGACATCAGGACTCACCTCCTGTGTCGGCGATGAGGCGGCGCCAGGTACCGATCAGCTGGAGCGTGACGATCAGCAACACGCCCGTAATGTAGGCCCCGAGGAGGAGGCGTACCCACACCCACAGCTCGTTGTACGTCGTATAGCCGATCTCGAGTCCGACGAGACCGACCGCGCTCGGGACCCACGTCGTGACCGGCGGATGCCAGCCGGTGATGCCGATGAAGACGCCGAAGGTCACGACGAGCGCGACGATCATCGAGATCGCGGCCCGATATTCCGTCCCCAGGTGCGCCGGGTGGGTTGTTTCTGTTGATTCTGCCATGGCGATCGTCTCAGTCCGATTCCGTTTCGAATTGGATGTCGACGCCCGAACCGCCAAGGATGACGTTACCCTGGCCGTTTGCGACCGAGCTATCGGTCACCTCCTTGCTCAGTTCGTCGATCGGACCGGCTTTGAGCGCGCCGCCGACACAGTTGTCCACACAGTTGGGCTTGGTGCCCCCATTTTCGGGTTTTGCCTTTGCCGGCTTGCCGTGTCCATCGCCACCGCCCTCACCGAGACAGAGGTGACACTTCTGCATCTTGTTGTCCCCGTCGAATTTGGGCGCCCCATACGGGCAGGCCCAGGCACAGTAGTGACACCCGATACACTTGTCCTGGTTGACCGTGACGATCCCGTCCTCGTCCCGCTTTTCGATCGCGCCCGTCGGACAGACAGTCCGACACGGTGGGTCTTCACAGTGCATACACGAGATGGAGACCGAGGCCATCTCGTAATCCGGGAAGGTTCCGTTCTCGGCGTGGACGATGCGGCGCCACTTCGCCCCGTCGGCGTCGATGTCGTTCTGCACCCGACAGGCGACCGTGCAGGCGTGACAGCCGATGCACTTCTCGGCGTCGAAGTAAAAGCCCCATTGTTCGGTCATTGGGGCTCACCTCCGAGACGCTCGACGTCGACAGGATGGTTCCTGGCGGTCATCCCGGTCGTCGGTTCGACGTGCCGCTCTTTGTTGAGTAGCATGCTGTTCGCACCTTCCTCATCGGCCTGGGCCGAACCGACCCCGAACCCGTTCTCGGTGCCGACCCAGCCTGGCCGGATGCCCTCCCACAGGTTGGCCATGAGTTCGATCTCGTCGTCCGCCGACTGGACCTTGACCCAGTCACCGTCCTCGATTCCGCGCGCTTGGGCGTCTTTCGGATTGATGTGGAGGTAGTTGCCGCGGTAGTCCTTGTCAGCGTGCCCGAACCGCTGGGCGTAGGCCTCCAGTGACTGAGAGAGTGCCTGGCAATGCCCCCTGGAGAACTGTTCGACCATCAGATCCGTGAAGAGTAACGGATACTCCCCCGAGGTCGTTTCCCCGAAGAGGTCGTCGTCGGGTGGATGCCACTCGGGCGCCGTGCTCACGCCGATGTCCTCGGCAAGGGCCGCGTACGAATCTTTGACGTCCAGATCGAAGTTGAACTTCCCGTTGGCCGTGTCGAAACCGCCGTCCTCGTACTGTCTGTACGGGAAGTCGCTGACGATTTCGTAGCTCTTCTCGCTAAGTTCGTCGAAGGACAGTCCGATCGCGTCGAGCGCGCTGTCGTAGTATTCCGCCCCCGACTCCCAGGGGAAGTACTCGCCCCAGCCCATCTCCTCGGCGAGTGCCTTGTAGAGCTGGTAGTCGGGTTTGCAATTGCCGATCGGATCGATCGCGGCCTTGGAACCGGTAACCCAGCCGTTCGTGCTGTATGAACTGTCGCCGCCGGTTTTCTTGAACGGCTGTTCGAGTTGGGAGGCCCCCGGGAAGACGACGTCGGCCCGCTTGCTCACCCCGGTCCAGAACGCGTCGACCGTGATAACCAGGTCCATCGACTCGAGGGCTTCGAACCAGGCTCTGGTATTCCCACTTTTCGGCGGCTGGGACCAGTTGTTGACAAAGCCCTTGATGTCGCCCTTTTCGACGGCCTGTGGAACCAGATTGTGCGACAGGTTCCGCACGTGACGCTGGAACGGATACTCGTCGTATTCGGGAGTCGGTTTGTCCTCGTAGTTGGCGGGGACCTCGATCCCCTGCTTCTCGTGTGGATCGTCGAGGCCGAACCCGGACGTCCACTGCCGGGTTCCACCTGGAGCGTCGATGTTGCCCACCAACCCGTTCAGCGCGTGGATGTTCTGGGCGTTCTTGAACCCGTTCGACTGGTAGGCGATCCCCGTCCAGGGGAAGGCAACCGCCTGGGGCGCCGCTTTCGCGAAGCCGATGGCGATGTCACGAATCACGTCCGCATCGATATCGGTGATTTCGGCGGCCCATTCCGGCGTCTTCTCGGCCACCGCCTCCTTGTAGGATTGGAACCCGTGGGTCCAGTTCGCCACGAAATCCTCGTCGTAGAGTCCCTCCTCGATAATGACGTGGCCCATCGCCAGCGCCAGCGCGCCGTCCGTTCGGGGCTCGATCGGGAGCCACTTGTCGGCCTGTTCGGCCGTCTTCGTGTATCGAGGATCGATGCACACCAGTGTGGCGTCGTTTTCCTCCTGTGCGTCGAGAACGCCTTTCGGCTCCCACTGGCCACGGAAACACTCCATGACGTTCCGTCCCCAGGCGATAATGTACTCGGAGTTCTGCCAGTCGGGCCACTCGCGTCCGTACCCGGACATCCACGCCCAGGAGTCCGAAAACGGGCCGTGACAGGTCGTCTTCCGTCCGACCTTGATCGGAGCCCCGTAGAGGTTTTTGAACACCAGATTGTGCCAGGGGTGTTTGGCCAGCGGATAGCCCTGGTAGCGGAGTAATTTCTCCGGCCCGTGTTCCTCCCGGAACTCCGTGAGCCGGTCCGCCGCGAACTCGATCGCCTCCTCCCAGGAGGCCGACCGGAGTTCGCCGTCCTCACGGATGTGTGGCTCCCGGATCCGGTTCGGGTTGTACGTTTTGTTCAACTGAGCCATCCCTTTCGAACAAAGGGTCCCTTCCTCGCCGTCCCCGGCACTTGCCTTCGGATGGCCGTCGACGCCGGTCAGGTCGATCGCCGTCCCGTCCTCGACCGTGATCTCCTGCCCACACGAAGCCCGACAGATCCAACAGTTTCCATGCACGGTCTCCCGACCAGATTCGGTTTCGCTTGCCGCTTCGGCCTGGTCGCCGACAGCGGACACGCCGACACCTGTCAATCCAACTGCCGCTGCAGCACCGCCCGCTTTGAGCAGCGTCCGTCGACGAACGCCACCCCCTTTTTGTTCTGAGTTTGACATTTATGATTTGCCTCCGGTTTCGATCGGTCGATCGTCGCGGCCGAACTCCTCGACGACCGCGTCGTGGTACTTCTCGTGGAACTCGACTTCCGAGAGGTCACCAGCCGAAACGCGCTGGGCGTCTCGGGCCATCCGGCGGCCCAGTTCCTCGTCGTACTGCCTCGGTTGCTCACCGAGCGAGGCTAACTCGTCCCCTGCAACCGGGTGTTTTCGCCCACCCCCTTCCCTGAATTCGGTCATTTGGCCAGTCACCAGTATCCATCATATATTATCATGTAGAGACGCCTGAGCACTGCTCTTTCACCTGCAAGGCCTTTTTATACCCCTGTAATATACTACCAACCACGTTTCGTGTAACCACAACTCAAGAAGCGATTCGCACCGATTCGGCGACCTCGAAAAGGTCGTGATTACAACGCCGTCAGGGGCAACCGAACAGTTGACCGATAAGCTTCTCCTCGACGGCACCCAGCCGCTGGGAGAGTGCCTGTTGGGAGATGTCCAGATCCCCCGCCATCTCCTGCAGGCTCGTTTCACGAGGTCGCTTGTAATAGCCCCGTTCGATCGCCATATGGGCCGCCTGGCGCTGCTTTTCGGTCAGGGAGGAAAGGTCGACCTGTTCGACCCGGTCGGCCAACTCGCCGTCGTAGTTCGTGGTGATTTCGAGGAGTTCGACGGCATCACCGACGTGTTTCAGGTCACCGATGAGGTCTTCGATGACCTCGCGATTCGGGACGTGGGTTTCGATCGTGATGCCGTTCTCGTCGACGGCGGAGATGTCCGCGATGCAGGCGTGTTCGTGAAACACCGAACACGCACAATCGCTGTCCAGTGACCGTTCGGTGTGTTCGATGACCGTTTCGCTGCGCTCGAGGATCGCTTTGCAGAGACACCGATCACCCGCCAGTTGTGCCTCGATATGCTCGGGCTGGACGTCGAACTGGAGGATCGGACACTCGTCATCCGGTTCGATTCGAATGACAACCCGCAACATTCGATCGTCCGTCTTTGGCGGTTGTTCGGGGGGTTTCATGGGCCATCACTGATAGATTCGGTTCCCATCACGATACCCCTCATATATAGACTGTGTATGGTTTGCTCCACCTTAACGATGGCTACATCGCTGTCCGGGCAGATGACATCACGGGACAGTCCGCAAGCCCAGTGGCTTACTCGTCCGCGAGAATAGTCGCTGCCGTTTGCAGGTCCGATCGAGTGTTCACGTTGAAGAAGGTATGTTCGTCCGCGTGTTGCCACAGTTCCTCGGCTTCGATCGTGACCGCGTCGAGTGACAGCGCCGGCTGAATCGGCCGCTCGACCCCCTCTTCGAGCGCTCGGTCGACCGCCGAGACCATCGCAGACACCCGATATGCCGCCTGTAATGGTTGATACCAGTTACCCTCGCCATGTCGTGGAATCACGACATCGTGGCCCTCGAGGCGGTGGAGCATCGTTGCGAGGAAATCCGGATCGACGAAGGGCATGTCACAGGCGACGACGACGGCCACGTCTTCGTCCGTCGCCGTGAGACCGCGACCGATACCGTACAGCGGGCCGGCATCCTCGCGATCGTCGTAGGCGTAGGTGGTGGGATGAGGGTAGTCTGTGAGCGCGTTTTCAATGCAGGTAGCCTGTGATCGGCGGCAATTGACGACCAACGAATCGATCACGGGAGCGATCCGGTCGGCCACGTGCCGAACCAGCGGTGTCCCATCGAGGGCCGTACAGACCTTGTCCTGGTCCCCAAAGCGGGTCGATCGGCCACCACAGACGAGGACTCCCGCGACCATTGACAGGGGATACACGATGGGCCTATAGGAGTCCTTGGATCGAGCGGCGAGGAGATTTCACCCGCTGACCGAGCAAGCACCCAGTAGCCGGCGAGTGCATATGGAATAGCAGTCCTTTACTGTCGCGTAGCGGGTAGAACACCTTACATGGATGCCGGCGGACCGTCACGGGGCGACGAACCCGTCGCGGACAGTCACAGCCATGGCCACGGAACCGCCTCAACGAGCAGTTCCAAATTGGCCGCTGTGGCCGCGATCAATCTCGTGGGCTTTCTCGCTGAACTCGCGGGTGGCCTCCTGTTCGGATCGGTCGCCCTGCTCAGCGACGCGTTCCACATGCTCTTTGACGCCCTGGCGTACGTCATGGCCTTCGCCGCTGCCCACCTCGCGAATCGCTACGGCGAGGACGATCGCTGGTCGTTCGGGCTCCACCGTCTCGAACCGCTTTCGGCCTTCGTCAATGGCCTGCTTCTCCTGCCGATGGTCGGATTCATCCTCTGGGAATCCTATCAGCGGTTTCTCGACCCGATAGCGATCGGCACCGGGCCCACCCTCGTCATCGCGACCGGCGGCCTGGTGGTCAATCTCGTCTCTGTCGTCATCCTTCAGGATGATGAGATGAGTTTGAACGAACGGGGAGCGTTCTACCATCTCCTCGGCGATGCAGGAGGCTCCATCGCGGTTATCGGATCGACGCTGATCATTGCGGTCACTGGATACCGGGTCGTCGATCCGCTCGTGGCGGGCTTGATCGCCCTCCTCGTCACGTGGTCGGCCGGCAAAGTGCTGCTCGGGAGCGGCGCGATATTCCTCCACAAGACACCGTTCGACCAGGAGGCAGTTCGAGCGAGTCTCCTCGAAATCGAAGGGGTGGCCGGGATCGATGACCTCCACGCGTGGCAGATCTGTAGTCAGATTACCGTCGCGACCGCCCACCTCGAAACGAGCGTCGAGTCGATGGAATCGGGTGAGCAGGTGACCCGCTGTGCCCACGACGTCCTCGCGGCATACGACGTCGATCACGCCACCGTCGAACTGTTTCCGAGGAACGGCAATCGCGATGGCTATCTCAACGATTGCTGTCACTGACAGACTGGTTCTCTGACCCGGCAAGCAGTACGAGTCGGAGTGGATACCGCCTGTGCGGTCAGCTCCCCTGGTTCCAAAGCGGAAACGTTCAAACACGCGGCCGCGTAATGACGGTGAATGCGCATTGCACTACCGACAGACGAGGGAGACGACGAGACGGCCGCTGTCTCGGGACACTTCGGTCGAACGGACGGATTCACCATCGTGGACACCGACGCGGACGAGACTGAATTCGTGCCACATACGGGCGGCCATGGACGAAACGCGAGCCCACCGCCGATGACGATCATCGACGCCGACGCCGACCTCGTGATCGCCGGCGACATTGGCCGTGGCGCGGTCTCGCGACTTCGAGACGCGGGCATCCCCGTCCACCGTGGAGCCGAGGGGACCGTCGCCGACGCGCTGTCCCAATGGCGCGAGGACGACCTCAGCGAGGTCGACCCGGGAGACGTGCACGGCCACGGGCATGGCGACGATCACGATCACGGCCATGGGGACGATCATCACCATGACCACGATCACGACCACGATCACGGACACGACCATACGCATGACCACGGACACGGGCACGACCATGCCCACGGCCACGATCACCACGGCGGACACGGGGACTGCCACGGGGACGGCGACTGTCACGACGACCACGGGCACGGCGTCGAAGATGACGACGATGACAGTACTGTCCCACCGTTTGACCGCTAGCCAGCCACCGACCGAGTCCGCAAAGAGAAGGAGGTGTCAACGCCCCGTTATTCAGAAGGGGGTTTCCGGACCCGCGGCCTCTTCGCCATCGTCGTCGTAATTTGGCACTCGAATGCCCATCGATTCGAGTTTTGCTTTCCCCGCCTCGCTCGCCTTTTCGGGGGACCACGGTGGTTCCCAGACGAGTTCCACCTCGACGTCGCTTACCCCTTCGACCCCTTCCGCGGCGATGCTGACGTTCCGTTTGATGCTGTCCGCGATCGGGCACCCCATACTTGTCAGGGTCATCTCGATGTGGGCCGAACCGCTGTCCTCCTCGACCTCGATCGTGTAGACCAGGCCGAGATCGACGATGTTCACCGGAATTTCCGGATCGTAGACCTCCGAGAGGGCATCCCGGATGTCGTCTTGAAGGGGCATGTATGCGGGGTTAGCTACTGAGATTCAAAAGGATTGTTCTCCCCGTTCAATTCTCCCCAGTCTCCGCCCGATCGATGACTCCGGCCTCGACGATCCGTTCTCTGAGCTCGGCATCGTCCTCGAGGGCCGCTTCGAGATTCTCCAGATCGATCTGCCGGTCCGAGAGATCAGTTTCGACTGCCTCGAGCAGTTGGAGGGCCGTGCGCACCCGAAACACGCACTCCTCGTCGTCACGTCCCTCGATCAGCGGTTCGAGCAGCCGCCGAACGGCGCCGAGACTCGATTCGGACATTGACTGGGTTTCGATGGGGAAACCCCTGAACGTTTCGCTCCAGGTGAGAAAGGTTCACAAGTAACCGGTTCCGGAGCCCGGGTATGGACTTCCCTATCGACCGCCATCTGGCGGCGTACAAAGACACCCAGGGTGTCCTACCCGAACGCCTCGAATCGATCGGTGTAACCTACCGAGAGCAGGGCTACCTGGATCGGGACCAACTCTACGATCTCGCCTACGCGACCGCCACGCGAAGCGCCTACCACGTCGAAACGAATCCGCCGGCGCGGTGTCGCGAGGTGACCAAAAACGTCCGGGTCGTCGATGGCGACTTCTCGAAAATTCAGCTGTTGTCCGGGCTCAGCGGGTTCAAAGCGCCAATGGCCTCGGCCGTCCTCGCTGCACTCGACCCCAACGCTCACGCCGTGGTCGACACGCGGGTCTGGGCCAGCCTCGATCGGCTCGGGCTGCTCGAGGGACGGAAAGAAACGTTTGACGCCGGGGATTACGTCACGATGATCGAACCGATACGGGAACTGGCCGAGGGGACGGAATTCACCGTCGCTGAGGTCGGATACGCACTGTTTGCGGCCGACGTCGCCGAACGAGACGGGACACTTCACTAACCCATAGCGCGTACGCTTTTGCCACCCCGGGCCGTAGGGTGGCCTACATGACGGAAAAGACCGATTACCTGGCCGAAAAGGTCGCGGAAATGGAAGAACGCGGTGAGACGTGGGACCTTCGCACGCTCCAGACACCATCACAGCCGAACGTGGAGGTCGAAGGGAAGGAAGCGGTGCTTTTGGCGGCGAACAACTACCTGGATCTGGCGAACGATCCCCGAATCAAAGCCGCCGCCCAGGACGCGATCGATACGTTCGGGATGGGCGCGGGCTCTGACTGGTCGATCGCCGGGTACATGGAGATCCAGGAGGAGTTAAACGAAGCCATCGCGGACTTCAAGGACACCGAAGCCGGGGTTTCGTTCCAGACCGGGTTTTCGGTCAACGCCGGCGTCCTGCCCCAGCTGTTAGAGGACGGGGACGTGTACATCTCCGACGAGTTGAACCACGGGAGCATCATCGACGGCGTTCGGCTCTCGCCGGCGGACGTGAAGATCTTCGATCACGCGGACATGACGAGCCTGGAGGAGACCCTCGAATCGGTGCACGAGGACTACAATCGGATGATCGTCGTGACCGACGGCGTGTTCTCGATGGACGGGGACGTCGCCCCGATGGACGAGATCCAGGATCTCGCCGACGAATACGGTGCGATGACCTGGGTCGATGACGCCCACGGCGAGGGCGTGCTCGGCGGCGGCCACGGGATCGCCAGCGAGTTCGGCCTGGAAGATCGCATCGACTTCCAGATGGGGACGTTTTCGAAGGCCGCCGGCGGGTTCGGTGGGATGCTGGCCGGCGACCAGGAAGTCATCGATTACGCCTACAACACCGCCCGGACCTGGCTTTTGAGCGCCGGGTATCCGCCGGCCATCGCCGCGGCCAACAAGAAAGCCCTCGAAATCATCGACAACGAGCCCGAACGAGTCGAGAAACTGTGGGAGAACCGGGAGTATTTCGCCAGCGAGATGCAATCGATGGGGTGGGACACGGGCCGCAGCGAGACGCCGATCGTGCCCGCGATGGTCGGTGACAGTAACAAGGCCAAAGAACTCGGGAATCGCCTCTTCGAGGAGGGGATCTTCGCCCTGCCGATCGTCTTCCCGATGGTCCCGCGAGGGGAAGCCCGGATCCGCAATCAGCTCATGGCCGGGCACACGAAAGAAGACATCAACGAGGCCCTGCGGGTCTACGAGGAAGTCGGTCGGGATCTCGACCTGATCTGAGG
>CAZVCA010000018.1:0-7808 GCA_964626045.1 uncultured Halobacteriales archaeon
ACGACTTCGAGGACGACGCCGAGCGGAGGCTCTGGCGTCAAGAACTAAACAAAATCTCCGGCGACCACGATCCTACGCGAGATGCACTTGAGTATGACTACCTGCTTGACCACGGAAAGAGCGATGAGATCTCCGCTCTAGCGGATGCGAGCGGCGAGGACCTCGACGAGTTACTGGCGCGGATCCGTGACGATCATCGCGCTGGGGTCGCCTACGAGTACGATGTCGATCACCAGGTTCATTTTGAGGACTGTATCGCCGGCATGGCAGAGCGCCTCGAGGGTGATTCGGTCGACCTCGTCCTCACCGACCCGCCGTACGGGATCGATCTCGATCTCACCGACACCCTCGGGTCTCGGGGGAAAGTGAGCCACAAGGGCACCGTCGCGAACGACGGTCTCGACGAGGCGATATCGGTGTTCCGCGACGCGGCGAAGGAACTCAGGCGCGTCCTCAAGGAGGACGGTCACGTCTACGTTTTCGCCTCTTGGAAGACCTACGATATCTTCCGGGACATCCTCACTGAGGAAGAGTTCACGGTCCGGAACTGTATCGTCTGGTCGAAGGTGCGACCGAACAACCAGCCGAACTTCGGCGCTGGTGGCACTTACTGGGGTCTCCAGCACGAGTTCGTTCTTTACGCAACGCTCGATTCACCCAGACCACTCGAACATACTCGACCGGACGTCATCGTACATAAGCACTCGACGCAGGGACAGGAGCACCCTACCCAGAAGCCAGTCGGCCTGCTTGAGGAGTTCATCGAGCAAAGCACCGCCCCCGGCGACGTCGTCCTGGACCCCTTCACGGGTTCCGGCTCGACCGCGGTCGCCGCGATCCGAACCGATCGCGAATGCATAGGGTTCGAACTTGAGGAGGACGTCTACCGACCGGTGGTCGAACGCCGGATCCAAGAAGCCCTACGCGCGAAAGAGGCGGCCGCGGACGACGGCGCCGGTGATAATGAGTGATGAAATCGACTACGGCGCCGTCGAGGTTCCGTCGGATAAACACCCGACGGAGTACACCTACGTCGAGCGCCGGGCCGAGATCCTATCGCTCATCCAGCGGGCAGGTCATCCACGGGCGGTCACCCAGACCGAGCTGGCGAAGCGGTACGACACGAGCCAGTCGAACATCTCGAAGGACTTCGACCGGCTACGCGACTACATCCGCGACCGCGTCGGTGACGACGCGCAGATGGTCTCGAGCTTGGTCTACAACCGGGCGATCCAGGATCTCCTCGAGCAGGGCGACCCGTACAGGGCGGCGAAGGTAGTGAAGATGCGAGACGAGTGGCTGTTCGACATCGGCGAACTGGAACGACAGCCCGATCGGGTCGAACTCTCTGGCGCCGACGACTGGCGGGCCTACATCCGAACCGGCGACGACGAGGCTGACGACTGATCTCCCACGATGAGTACGACCGATACCACTCCAAACCTCCATCCGAGCAGGTACACCTCTGGGGTGGATCGCTACCTCCGGTTTGCCGAGGATCACCTCGGACTGGACCTCGCCGATACCCAGAAGCGGCTGCTTCGAGCAACCGCTAAACACCGACATGTGCTCATCCAGTCGGGCAACGGTGTCGGGAAGTCGTTTGGCGTGGCCGCGCTGAACCTCGCGTTTCTATACTCGAACATCAACTCGGAGAACCAGACGACGTCGGGGTCCTACTCACAGCTCGAGGACACGATGTGGCGACCGATGAAGTCGATCTGGAAGCAGACGACACTCCCGGGCCGGACGATTGACTCGAACCCGTACCGTCTCGACATCGACGATTCCTGGTACTGGAAGGCTGTCTCGCCGAAGTACCCCGACGATCTCGAGGGCCGGCACGCGGGAGAGATGCTAATGGTGATCGAGGAGGCGGACAAGCCTTCGATTGAGGAGGACCACTTCAAATCGGCCGAATCGAATATCACCGACGCGAACGACCGGATGGTCGCGATCTGCAATCCGCCGCGGGGCGAGGACAACATCGTCTACGAGAAGCGCCAGAGCTCGAAGTGGCACGTCATCCAGTTCTCCAGCTTCGAGAGCCACAACGTCCTCATTGATGCTGGTGAACTCGACGAAGAGCCCATCCCAGGCCTGGTCGATCTGCCGAAGATCGCCGAGGACTGGGAGGACTGGAACAACGAACCGTGGCCCGGGGCGCAGGCGTACTGGGACGGCGACTACCCCGGCGTCGGGATTCTCCTGGACGACATCGAGGCGGGCGACCTCGAGCGCGAGGAGCTGATCGAGGCACTACGGCCCGGCTTCAACGACGCCCGTCGGATGTCGGCACCGCGCCTCGACGAGGATGGCGAGCCGACGTTCGAGCAGAACCCCGACCTCCGGCCGAACCCTGACTTCCGGGGCGACCTCAACGAGGAGTGGTATCGACGCCGAGCGGGGATCATCCCGCCCGACGGTGCCGAGTCTTACCGCCCGTTCTACGTCGACGAGGTCCAGATCTGCCTCGAGGAGAACGAGTCGCCCGCCCGCAGCGAGCGCGGCGAGCTCCTCGGCGTCGCGGTCGACGTCGCCCGGAAGGGCGGGGATAGCACCGTGGTCAGCATCCTCTACGAGAACGCGGCGGTTATGCACTCTTGGAAGGATACCGACCACAACGAGAACTACAGCCGCGTCCGGGACATCGTCGACGAACTCGAGTACGTCCCGCCGATAGCGGTTGACGCCGTCGGGGAGGGCTCGGGCTTGGCCGATGACCTAGTCGAGGCCTACGGCTTGAAGACGGTCGCCCGGTTCAAGGCCGGAACTGCACCGGCGGAGGACCAGATCGGCGACGGTGACGGCGCCGAGGAGTACTACGACAAGTGGACCGAGGGCCTCGTCGTCCTCGGCCAGTACCTTCCGGACATCGCGCCGGTCGGGGACAGCGAGGACGTCGCCAACCTCCGCGAGGAGTTGTACGCAGCTGCCCGGACCGTCGAACTCGAGGAGCGCCGGCGCCGGTCGGGCGACCTGGTGAAAGCCTCTCCGAAGGAAGAGATCAAGGAGCGTCTTGGCCGCTCGCCGGACCGCCTCGACGCGATGATGATGGCGGCCTGGGCGGCCGAGGGCTGCGCGCCTGACGACTCCGCGGGCGAGGCTTTCCTAATCACGAGCTGATCTACTATGGAACTGCGAAGATCACTTCGAGAGCACCTCGAACAGCTGTCGCCAAGTACAACGCCAGCACCTCGAGGCGAGCACCGCCAGGTGAAAACTACCGAACGCGATGACGGCGAGGGGATCATCTCCTGGGTCCTCGGCTACTCGACACCGAGCCCGAGTACTGACGCTGTCCAGGCGGAGCAGCGGGACGCTCCGGCGACGATCGCTGAGAACTGGCAGAACTACTACAACGACTTTGCGCTCACCCGTGCCCCACTCCACCTTTTCAACGAGGCGGTGACCGAGCCCGGCTACAAGATCCGTGTCGAGAACGCGAGCGGGGAGCGCGATCGCGACATGGAGGACGCGCTCGACCTCTGGGCGTCCAACTGTGTGATCCACGCCGGCGAGCTCGGCCACGACCTCCGGAAGCTCCTGGGCTCGCTGCCCTCGAAGCGCCGCGGAAAGGGGACCGTCCTGGTCGAGAAAGTTGGCACTGAGCAAGACCCGGACGCGACGGTCGCGTTGATGTCGCTCGAGCCGTCGACGTTCAAGATCCACACCCGTGAGCGCCAGCCGATCCTTATCCAGCCGGGCGACGACGTCGACTCCGACCACCCACGGTCGCCGACCGGGAAGGCGGCCGCGTACACGCAGTACCACGAGGACGTCCCTGGGCACGACGACAAGGACCCGATCCACTTCGCGACCGACGACATCATCAAGCTGACCTACGACGCCGACGACGGCGAGGTCTGGGGGACGTCGCTATTCGACGCGATCTCTGACCGGATCGACGCCCTCAAACAGAAGCTCGAGGATCGCGACTTCGCAATCCGGCAGACGGGCTACCCCCATCGGATCTACTCCTCGGACAGTTGGTCGCAGCAGGAAGCGGAGGCCTACGCCGAGGCCCACAAGGAGGGCGAGGTCTCCAGCGAGTACGGCCCCGAGGACGACGAGGATCGCGGCGGCGAGCAGAACTCGTTCGCCGGCCGCGTCGACTTCGTCCCGAACACGGTCGAGGTCCAGGTCGAGGAGGGCTCGGTTCCCGATCTCGAGGGCGCGATCCGGGACGACGTCGAGCAGATCTTCTCGGTGATGCCGGTCGGGAAGTACCAGATCGCGTACGCCGACGACCTGAACCAGTTCGTCGTCGACCCGCAGCGCGAGCGCGACCAGGAGGCCGTCGACTCCGAGCGCCGGTACCTCGAGCGGAAGTTCGAGCCCATCTTGGTTGAAAAAGCCGATGAGATCGCGAGCGGGGACCGCTACGACGGCGACGTCTCCTTCTCGATCGAGCCGCCGGAAGACGAGAATCCGCTGCGGCGCGAGAGCTTCCCAGACAAGAATCTGCAGGCGTTCGCGAGCGCTTGGAAAGCCTACAAGGAGAGTGGCGCGGAGCAGGATCTCCCGGCCGAGGCGTTTGCAGAGTTCGCCGGTTTCGATCTCGAGGCGAAGCAGGAGGAGTACGAGTGGGAGAGCGACCCGCTCGAGATGCCTGACGAGCAGGACACCCCCGAGAACACGCCACCGCCACCGGCCGCCAAGAGTTCTGAGGACGATGCCCGCGATGAGCTGAACGAGATGGATATCGACGATGAGCGGGAGGAGTTCGAAGTATGACCGACGATGAGGGGGCCCAGCCGGCCGAGCCGGCGAAGCGGATCCGAGCGAACGACTCTACATTTGTCACAATCCCGATGATAGACCACTCGATTACGCTCAACGAGATCCATGCGTCGACAATCGGTGCGACATCAGGCTTCGTCTCTGGCCTCGCTTGGATCTCGGGAAAGTCGGAGCTGACTGTCCTCTTGATCTTCATCCTCGCGGGATACGCCATCCTCGGCCGGCCAGTCGGGACGTCGCTTTCGGAAGACGACCCAGAGTATGGTTCTGACGGATCGAAGGTTTCGATCGCCGTTCGGACGATTCGGCATGAGCCGTGGTACTTCCTCGCCTGGATGGCCGCTATCCTCCTAGGGGTGATAATTGTATGAGCTCCACGGATGCATCCGTGGTTGCTGGGGTTGAACAGCTGCAAGGCGAGCACGCCCACCCGACGAAGAACGGGAATCGGGACGCGCATGCCAACGACCCGTCGAAGACGACGACGATCCAGCGGAAGTACGCCCAGAAGCTCCGCGGGCGCTTCGCGAACATCCGGGCGGAGATCCGGCGAGGTGTTGCTGACCGTGACGTCCTCGGCCTCCAGGAGGACGACGACGGCGAGGGCGTCTCGCTGTCGGACATCCTCGCCGGCGACGACGTCCCGGCCGACGTTCGCGAGCGGTTCGTCGAGCTGCTGGCCGACCAGGAGTACGGCGCCACTCGGGACCTCGTCGAGCAGCTGGCGTCGGACTTCGAACCTGAGGACCTCGTCACTCGGGACTTCGAGTTCGATCGGCTGGCACGGAAACACGAGGAATTCATGGCCTGGCTACGGGCTCAGCAGGAAGCAGGCGTCCTCGAGGTCATCTCCCGGGACGGCAATACGTACGTTCGGTCGGCGTACGAGCGCGGCTGGAAGAACGCAAACTCCTGGATGGAGGCCGACCCGCTCCAGTCAGACCTCGCAACCGCGCTCCAACGCCCTGTTCACCGAGACAAACTCTCGCTGCTCTACGAGCGTAACTTCGAGGCACTCCAAGGCATCACCCAAGACGTCTCCCGAGAGATTTCCCGGGAGCTCGCCGAAGGTTTGACAGAGGGAATCCACCCGGACGAGATGGCCCGCCGGCTGACCGACCGCGTCGACAAGATCGGCCGGACGCGTGCGACCACTCTGGCCCGGACCGAGGTGATGTACTCGCACAACGAGGCGACCATCACAACGTACGAGCGGGCGATGGGTCCGGACGTGGAGGTTCAGGTACAGACGGAGGTCTCGACGGCTGGGGATCAGCATGTCTGCGAGATTTGCTCACCCTGGGAGGGTCGTACGTTGACACTCAAGGACGCCCGTCGTGATGGCCCGCCATTCCATCCTCGTTGTCGTTGTATCGTGATACCGTCGACGAATCAGCCTGACGACGCCGGTTCGACTGAGCGCACGTATGTCGACCAGCCCCGTGGCAATATGGCGGAGGAGACCATCGAACAGGGAGTCCGGAACTCGAACATCGTCGGTATGGACGAAGAGAACATCGTCGAGACGTTTCAGTCAGACGACCACGGTATCGCGATAACTGAAGGAACGTGGGAGTACGGTGGACTCTGGGACTCAGACGAGCGCGTTATCATGATTCATCAAAATCTGTGGAGTCGTCTTGATGACGACGCTCGCCGGTTCCTTCTCAAGCACGAGATATACGAGCGACGTCGTGCAGTCAACGAATTTGGCGATGCGATTGGGTCAACAGTCGGTCAGAGTGACGCGGTCGCAGCGCACCACACGAGTGTCAACGCCGATCTGCTCGACGAACTCGGCAAAAGGCCACTCAAGTCGTACGCTCGAGCGACGCGAGATAAGCTAGTCGCTGAGGGTACTAGTGATGCCGATGCGATCGAACAGGCAATGTATCGCATCTCTGGTGCAGGACTCGAGGAAAACGAGGTGTTTGATTAATGGCACTCGCTCGCACCCTCGAGGAGAAAGACACCGTCCGCTGGCGATCGCCGTTTTACTTCACGTTGGAGTCTGGAGTCGTCACCGAGATTATTGAAGACGCTCGTCGACTTCCAAACACTTCACTTGATCCACCTGTCGTGGTCGTCGGTCTGGATCGCGGTGGGCGAGTCTTCTCCAGCCCGAGTGACTTGGAGCGAATTACCGCCGACTAATTGACTTCTGATAATGGCGGTGGTCACTACTCGCGCGGACTGGCCGTACTCTGTTTCGGCGCTTTCGACTTCTTCAACCGCTTGAGCTGGTCGCTCGACTTGCTTCCGCAAGTTGGTGAGGTTCGAATCCTACTGGCGGACTCAACCATGTGTTAACATGACGAAAAATCAACACGGGGAACGGCATGCCGAGACACTCTCTGGCGGTGTCGCGTCAATCGATAAGAACGACGAGGAGCAGCAGGTACGGATTGTCCCTCTCGGAGAGGGCGACATCACCCGCGGAGGCTCGGGCAAAGAGACGTACTGGGACCGAGAGGTCCTGAAAGAAGCTGTCGACAGCGGCGCGTTCGACAAGGCGAAGCTCCTGAAGGGCCGTCCCGGTGAGGGCCACAAGGACATGCTTGAGCAGGCGGATCCCGACGAGATCGTCGGCTCCGCCGGCACGTTCGAGTACGAAGACGGCGTCGGGCCGGTCTCCGAGAACGCGGAGGTTCTCGACGACCACCTGGCCGATCTCGTCGACGCCGGACTCGTTGAGGTGTCACCCGACATGTGGCGCGTCCTCGGCGAGTATGACGAGGATCTCAGCGCCTACCGTGTCGATGAGATCCTCGACGTGCCGTACATCACCATCCTCGACCGGGGGGCCTCGGCTGGCGCCTCGATCGAGCCGGCCGATGACGGCGTCGAGGCGCTCGGGAGCGACGTCGGGCGCTGGAAGGACCGCGTCGACGAGCTCTCGGAGACGCTGGGCGTCCCGCCGGAGCAGCTGCAGGACGAGATCGACGCCAGCGAGCGCGGCGTCGACGTGACCATCGAGCAGCTGTCCCGGCTCTTCACTCTCCGGTTCCGTGCGTACGGCGAGATGTTCGGGGACGAGTTCCTCGACGAGGCGGTCGCGAACCTCG
>CAZVCA010000018.1:7908-24115 GCA_964626045.1 uncultured Halobacteriales archaeon
CCCGTGCGGGAACCGGTACTGGAGACTCCGGTACTAGCGGTACTTCACAGAATATGGTAGACCCCGAAGAACTTCAGGAGCAGCTCGCAGAGGTCCGAACCGAGCGAGACAGTCTCGCCGACGAGAAGGACGACCTCGAAGAGCAGCTCTCCGAGAAAGAGGAAACGATCGAGAACAAGGAGGAGCGGATCGAGCAGCTCGAGGAGGAGATCGACCCCCTCGTCGATATGCTCGCCGAGCTGGCGGCCGAGGACTCGCCGCTCCAGGCCGAGCAGCTGGCCGACCGGTTCGAGCCGAGCGAACTCGTCGAGACGCTGGCGCTCGACGCCGGCTGGTCCGAGGACGATGATGAGAACCCGGTCGAGATCGTCCGCGAGCAGCTCGCGGGCTCCCCGACCCCTCGCGGCGAGAGCGAGCCCGACGGCACGCCCGGCGGCGACCTCGGCGAGGAGGAGAAGCAGCACGCCGAGCAGCTGGCCGGCGAAGTGATGACGGCGCAGGACACGCTCGCCGCCGAGGGCTCGAACTACGAGTACCTCAAGCAGGAGTACGACGTCGACGCCGCGGAGTACGACGACGTCGAGCAGCTCCGCGCGGCCGTCCGCGGTAACGGAGGTGCCTGAACATGGTTCAGGGAGACCTCCGACTCTACGACCCCGGGCAGAGCCTCGACGTCGACGTCATCGCGGACCCCGACGGGAACGTCGCGGGACGCAGTGACCCCGTCGAGATCGCCGGCGAGGCGAACGGGCGGACGCAGGTCCAGCTCTCCACCTCCGACGGCGACGCGATCGGGACGCTTGAGCGGGCGCCCGACGTCGACGACGCGGACTACGCCGCCGGCGACGTCGCCGGCACCGGGAGCGCGCTCGCGCAGGGCCCGGTCGACTGGTACGAGGACGCGTCCGGCGGCGCCGTCGCACCGGGCGACCTGGTCGTCCTGACGGACACGGGCGTCCGCGCCTACGACTCCGCCGGTGGCGACACGCCCGAGATGATCCTCGGGCGCGTCTTCGCGACCGGAACTCGAGCCAGCGCCGAGACCGCGAACAAGGTGGCCGTCCTGCGGCACAAGTAACTCAGGTAACACAAAATGGCACGACTTAGTTTCAAGAAGGCCGGTCTGCTCTCGCCGAAGACGCTGCGTGAGGAGATCGTTCAGGACATCGACCAGATGGATGAGGTCCAGGGCGAGGACGTCGCCAGCGCGAACAGCGAGTTCGCTGCTGTCGACCTCGACGCCCCGGAAGAGAACTACTTCCAGATCGGCGGCGCCGTCGCCCCGATGCGGGAGGTCGACCGAGCCGCAGAGTCCCCGATCGGTACGCTCGGCGAGATCAGCGAGAAGGACATCACGACCTACTCGTTCAAGGAGAAGATCGCCCCCGAGAAGGAGACCGACGCGAAGCTGAACAGTGAGCGGGAGATCCTCTCGCTTTACCGCTGGGGCGCGAACCAGCTCCGGGCGGCGCTGTTCCTCACTCGCGAGCAGGTCACCTGGCAGGGCACCGCGAGCGTCGAAGGGTTCGTCGGGCAGGACGGGCAGACGCCCCACTCGGACATCCCGACCGACAACGTCATCGACCCGACCAACGCCTACGACGACCGGGCGAACTCCACGCCGTACCAGGACTTCTCGTACGCCTCGTACCTGCTGAACGAGGCCGACCAGACGTTCATGAACGCGCAGGTCACCGCCGACCCGGTGGCCTACGTCACCCCGAGCGCCTGGCACGACATCAAGAACAACGAGGACATGAAGGACCGGTTCTCGGGTGTCGAGGTCCGGGGCCTCACCGGCAGCCAGGTCCGCCGCCTCGTCGACGAGGAGATCCCCGAGATCCGGATGGTCAAGGTCAAGCTCCCGCGCACCGACGGCGACGGGAACTTCCTCGACGAGGACGGCAACGTCGTCAACGACGTCGACGACGCCGCGATGGACAACGTCCTCGAGCCGTACGACGCCGATGCCGGCACCCAGCGCCGGAACATCGTCATCGGACGGCCCGGCCCCAGCTCGGCGTTCCTCCCGTGGTTCGGCGAGAACATGGGCGAGTTCGACGAGCCCGACGCCCCGTCGACGGACGGCGGCTTCGCCATCGACGAGAACCGCGGCTTCGGGACCCAGACGTGGATCGGGAACGACCCGGCCGTCACCTGGCTCAAGGGCTTCCAGGACATCGGCTTCCACCTGATGCTCCCCGAGCAGTGGGTCGTCATCCGGGACATCTGAGGTGACCGATGACTGAACTCAGATGGACCCGCGACTCGACGTTCCACGACGGCGCGAGGAACTTCCGAGCAACGGGCCCCGGCGTCTACGACGTCCCCGAGGAGGCGGTCGAGGACTACCTCGACCACCGCTCCGGCGCATGGGAGCGCCCCGAGGAGACGTCCGACGAGGAACAGAGCGCCGACTCCCAGGACGACGGCGCCGACGTCGACGAGGACGAGCTGGCGGAGCTCCTCGACGGCACGATCGGCGAGGTCGAGGACGCCCTGGAGACCGGCGAGTACGACACCGTCCTCGACGAGCTCGAAGCACTCGAGGAGGACGGCGAAGGCCGGAAGGGCGTCTTCTCGGCGATCGAAGAACGCGAGGAGTAACGCATGGCTGAGCTCGCCGACGCTGACTCGCGGACGTCCTACGAGGACGTCACCGGTGGCGGGTTCCAGACGGACCTCACCGAGTCCGAGGTTCGCGAGTACATGGACGACGCGAACATGGAGGTCGACGATCGCCTCAAGGGCCGCGGGCTCTCGGAGCGCCGGCTCGCGAAGATCGAGCGGGAGCTGACCCGCCACTTCATCAAGTTCCTCGTCGACGAGGAGCGCCAGGTCGAGTCCGAAGACATCGGCCCGGTCTCGTTCGACTACGCCGGCGCGCTCTCGGCGGAGGGACTGAAGGCGACGACCCACGGGCAGCAGGTGATCGAGTACGACACCTCGGACACGCTCGGGCCCGATGGCGGTGACTTCTGGTCGGTGACAGCATGAGCCGGTTCCCGGCCCGCCGGGCGCTCCGCCGCGCCGGCGTCGACGTCGAGCTCTACAACTTCGAGCAGGCGGAGGCGGCCGACTCCCGGGGCCAGCCCTGGAACCAGACGGACGCCTCGCCGCAGACGATCGACGCGATCGCCGACCCCGGCGGGAAGTCGGTCTCCTACGGCACCTTCGGCGTCGAGGTCGATGCCGACCAGGTGTACCTCGTCGACGCCGACCTCGTCGACGAAGGCCTCCGCGATGGCGGGGGCGAGGGCGCGTCGGTCATCGTCCAGGACGGGAAGGCCTACCGCGTGATCGACGCCGACCGCTCCCAGAATCACGGCTTCGCCGTCCTCGAGTGCGAACTCGATGAGGAGGTAGACCTGTCATGATCGAGAACTACCAGGACCTAAACCGAGACGAAACGCTCGACGCCGTCGCCGACTTCGACGGCGAGCGACTCGCCGCGTTCGTCGAGTACGAGCGCGAGCACAAGGACCGGAAGACGGTCATCGAGCCGCTCAAGCGTGAGCTTGCCGACGTTGTCCCGGCCGACGGCCGGCAGTACGTCGCTGGCGTCTGGTTCGACGATGCGTCCGAGCCGGAGACGGTCCGGCGGTCGACGCGGATCGAGCAGGCGCTCGACGAGGGCGACCTCCTGGAGGCTGAGTAGCGATGGTCCGCGACGAGAACAACTTCGACGAGGTCCGGGACGCCTTCGACTCCGGTCTCGAGACCGGGCTCGTCGAGCTTCACTCGACCGTCCTGAAAACGCTCCTGCGGAACATGGCCCGCGGGAAGGACGCGCTCGGGAACTCGTGGGAGCCCATCAAGGCGTCGACGCTCCAGTCCCGGAAGGTCCGGACGTCGTCGACGGCGCCGCTCGTCGACACCGGTGAGCTCCGCGGCGACATCGCCTCGACGTCCGAGGTGAACACGGCGGAGCTCTACGCGGTCATCGGGACGACGAAGAAGTACGGCGAGGTCCACGAGCTCGGCGCTCCCGAGGCGGGGATCCCCGCCCGGCCGATCTTCGGGCCCGCTGCTCGCCTCGCCTACCAGAAGGCTCCCGACACGGTCGGGAACGAGATCGACGTGCGCCTCGAAGGCGCGGAGCTCTGACCGACGATGCTCACGACCGCCGAGGAGGACCGCATCGAGGCGGACCTCCCGTTCGTCCAGACGCTCACCTACGAGGGCGCCGACTACCAGTACGAGCTGACGCCGTACTGGTCCGGGCCCGATCACGCTGGGGACCGCGTCGATGCGGCGCCGGAGTACCCGGCGATCGTCTTCGGCTGGGACTCGCAGGGCGCCGAGGATGAAGAGCGCCGACCGCTCGGCGGCGTCTCGCGGATCGACGACCGCGGCGACGCGGCCGAGTTCGCAGAGGTCGAGGAGCGCTCCCTCGACGACGAACTCTCGATCACGGTTGCCGTCGACGCGAGACACGACGCGAACGGCGTCCCGCCGGACGTCCGCGGGAAGCAGCTCGCGCGGGCGATCTGGCGGTACATCGTCTTCGAGATGGACCTCGACTCGGTGGGCGCGAACGGCGAGCGGCCGCTGCTCATCGAGCCGCTGAACCCGCCGACCCCCGGCCGCGTTGCAGGGACCTACCGCCTCGAGTGGTCGGTCCAGGTCTCGTACGTCGACGAGCACGAGACGGTCCACGAGACCGTCGACGACGCCGAGTACGCCGTCGACATGGAATAGTCAGCTAACCGAAACGCGACAGAACACGACAGAGAACACGCACAATGCCAGTTTCAGTGGTCGACATCGACCTTACGGCAGAGATCGCGGCTCTCCCCCAGCCGACCTTCACCGACGTCGCCGTCATCGGGACGGCGACCGCGGCGCCGCCGAACGCGGCCTTCGGCGAGGTCAACCGGTACGGGAGTGCCGCTGAAGTAGCGAACGACTACGGCGACGGCTCGGACGTCCACGAGTCCTCGAAAGAACTCGAGGGCCGGGGCGTCGAAGAGTGGATGGTCTTCGTCCTGGAGGCAGTCGAGGAGACCGAGACCATCGACGACGGGAACGCCGTCTCGACAACGCCGGTCCTCGGAGACCCCGTCCCGACCGCCGCGGCTCGGGACGTCGTCTTCTCCACCGAGTCGCCCCCGGCGGCACCGGATAACGGCGAGGTCGCGATCAACACCGACACCGGTGAGGTCACGACCGACGACGGAACGAGCGCGGACATCACGTACTACCACGCGGACTGGACCCGCCTCGATCGCCTCGGCGAGCTCGGCGCCGACCGGCTCCACCGAGCGAACACGCAGGCCGGCCGCGAGCACATCGGGACGTACGACGAGCTCGTCACCTGGGCCGGCGGCAACCGCGCCGGCGTCGTCCTCCCCATCAAGGACGGGACGACCTTCGCCGACACCGACGCCGCGATGACCGCGGCCCACGAGACCGCGGGCTACGTCTCGAGCGGCGATGTCCTCCCGTTCATCGCGATGGAGTCGAGCGGCGACCCCGGCGGCGAGGTCCTCGGCCAGCTCGCGACGAACGACCCGTGGTTCGACCCGTTCTTCGACGGTGACGGCTACGGCTTCGCGAACGACTACTTCGAGGACGCAGTCGTCGGCGACCCGTCGACGGCGGAGACGTTCGAGGGCGGCGACGTAAACGGCGACGGGCCGGTGAACGTCGTCATCAACGTGGGCGGGACGACCGTCCTCTCGAACTCGGTGTCGACGGCGGGCGCCTCGAGCAACTACCAGTACTTCGACGTCTCGATGACCGAGTCGTACGCGGCAGAGATAGTCGAGAACGCGCTGACCTCGCTGCGGCTGCGCGAGGACCGCGTCCCGTTCACACAGGACGGTCGGACGATGATCTCGTCGACGATCAAGTCGGCCTTCGCCGGCGACGTCGGCGGCGCCGACGACCCGTTCGCCGAGGTCTCGGTGAACGTGCCGTCGATCGACCAGCTGACCGACGACGAGAAGGCGAACCGCGTTTGGAGCGGGATCTCCATCGAGGGGACCCTCTCCGGGAACGTCCACGAGTTCGGTCTCGAGATGACCGTCACGGTGTAACTGGAGTGATCTAACACATGCCACAAACCAGAGACTTCGACGTTGACCAGATCTCCGTCTTCATCGACGGCGAGCGCGTCGCCGACCTCGACTCGGTCGGCTGGGACGACTCGGCCGACCACGAGCACAACCGGACGATGGGCGACGACGGCAACGTCTGGGTCATCGTCGACGAAGAGGTCGAGGCGACCGTCGCGGTGAAGGCCGTCTCGCAATCGATCCCCCGCCTCGAGCGGGCGTACAAGAACGCGGAGACCGTCTCCCTCGCAGTGCAGTACGCGGACGCAGAGCCCCGCGTCGAGTCGAACTTCCTCGACGGGAAGTTCCTCGGCTTCGGGCCCGCGGACGACTACGAGAACGACTCGATGCCGATGTACGAGGGCTCGCTGCAGTTCGACCGCGTCGAGCACGAGTACGACGAGTAAGCCGACTTAGTAGATCATGAGCTCTGATTCTCCCGAGTCCGGTGACGACCAGCCGGACGCTGACAGTACCAACGCAGAAACTGAACTCCAGGATGTCGACGAGGAGCCAGTCGACCTGACGCAGGTCGACCCCGAAGAGATCGACCCCGAGGACCTCGAGAACCAGGAGTGGTCGCTCGGTGGCGACGACACGGGCTACATCAAGTTCGGCGGGATGGTCTTTGAGGTCCAGGACCCAGAGGACGACGAGATCCTCAACCTCATCGTCGGCGCCGCGACCGGCGAAGGCGAGGCCGGCCAGATGGACGGCTCCGACCGGATGTTCGCGCTCTGCGATAGCGCGGTCGTCTCGCCGGAGATCACGCCGGAGCGCTGGCGGCAGATGAAGTCCGGCGAGCGCATCGGCCTGACGATGCGGATCGCCGAGTGGGCCGGCATCGACCAGATGATGGATTTTCCCGAAGGTGGGGAAGCTCCCCCGCAGGCCGAGTAACCACGCGGATCCATCAGGAGTCCGGCATCCCTCTTCAGGAAGTCGCGGAGTGGCCCTGGACGAAGCGGCTCTGGTACGCCGAGGCCTACGACGCGATCGAGCCGGACCAGTCCGAGCTCGGCGCCGGCGGGCTCGGCGGCTTCGAGGGACTCGACGTCGACGCCGGCGACGTCCCGGGCGACATCCCCTCCTCGTTCGGTTCAACCGGAAAGAGCGTCACGAAGGGCGTCTCGAAGCATGACAACGTCTTATCGGTGAATTAACATGGTAGGTTTTAGCGGCAACGTCCGACGGATAGCAACAGTACTGACAGCATCCGATCGGGCGTCCGGAGACCTCCGCAGTGCCGAGAGCGCCGGTGACGACGCCGCCGAGTCGATGGGCCGTGCGGAGCGCCGCGCCCGTGGGGCTAAAATGGGCTTCATGGCGTTGGGGACCGCGACCGTAGCTCTCGGTGGATCAATCGCGCTGCTCGCGGGCCGGTTCGGACAGCTGGATCGCGAGTTCCAGACGATCCAGACGACGTCGGGCGCGACCACGGAGCAGATGGAGGATATGCGAGACTCCGTGAAGCGCATCGGCGTCGAGCTCCCAGTCACGATGTCTCAGGGCGCGCAGGCGATGAAGGCCCTCTCGTTCGCTGGCCTCGACGCTTCGGAGTCGATGGACGCCCTGGCGGCGACGTCTGAACTCGCCGTCGCCTCGGGGATGAACGCCTCGCAGTCGGCGAAGACCGTGGCGCAGTCCCTCAACGCATTCAACATGGAGGCCGAGCAGGCCAACGCCATCGTGGGGGCGATGGGTGCGACCTTCGCATCAAGCGCGACGAACATCCAGTCCCTCTCACAAGCGCTGACCGAGGTCCAGGCGACCGCGAGTTCCGCGGGCATCTCGGCTGCCGAGACTGTGGCTGCCATCGGGACACTGGCGGACTCCGGCCTCGAAGCCTCGAAGGCCGGGACGTCGCTGAACGCCGTCCTCTCGCGCCTGACCGGGAACAGTAGTGAAACCCAGAAGGCCCTAGAGGAACTCGGCCTCTCGACTCAGTCGTTCACCGACTCGTCAGGCGATCTGAAGAGTATGACCGACATCCTGGGCACCCTCTCGTCCGAGATGGACGACGTCGGTTCGCAGGCCGAGCGAATTGCTCTCGCTCAGCAGCTCGTCGGGCGTGAGGGTGCGCGGGCACTGCTGCCGTTGATCGAGGACACGGACAAGTTACAGCAGAAGCTGGAAGACAATCTCCGCGCCGAGATACAGGGTGCCATCGGCGACCTCGCAGAGTTGAACGATCAAGAGCTCTCGGGAGTGTCGCAGGCGCTCGGGATGGACGTCTCGGAACAGACGGGGACGAAGGAGTTGATCACGAACCTCCGCAAACTCTCAAACGAGGGTGAGTCTACTGCCGAGATCGCGTCACGTCTCCAGGTCGGTCTGGGGCTGACTGATCAGGCCGCGCAAGCACTCGCCAGTGACATCGCGGACACGAATCAGCCGGTCAAAAACATCGCAGAGGGAATCGGAGGTGTGACGACCGCTGCGGAGCTGGCCGAGAAGCAGACACAGACGCTCTCGGGCCAGGTCCAGCAACTCCGCTCGACGCTTCAGGTCATCGGGTACGAGATCTTTGTGGGCACGAAGCCGGCGATCACTGCGCTTGTCGGTGCACTCCGGTCCGTCGCTGATCCAATCTCCGAGAACGAGACGCTTGCTCGTGGGCTCGGAGCTGCGTTGGTCGCGCTCACGGGCGCAGCGGCGGCCGCGACCGCCGTGTTCGGTGCTGCGTACGTCCAGGCCGCGGTCCTGCCGGCAGTCCTGAAGGTCGTCTCTGGGTCGTTCCTCGCCGGCGCCGCGAGTGCGACCACGCTGACGGGCGCGCTCTCCGCGCTGCTCGCTCCACTCGCGGCGATCGCCGCGCCGGCGCTCGCGATCGTCGCTGCGGTCGGCGTCCTGGTCGCCGCGTTCTTCGTGATGAAGGAGGTCATCGAGAAGGACATCCTCGGCGTCGGGAGCGACCTCGCCGTCCTCATGGACCGGATCGGCGCCGTCATCGACTTCCTGAAGCCGACGATCGACCCCCTCATCGGCATCCTCGTCGAGCTGGGGAAGATCCTCCTGGCCGTCGCTGCGGCGCCGCTCGTCCTGCAGATCATGGCGATCATCAAGGGGCTGAAGCTGCTCTCCGATATCGTCGTCTGGACGATCGACGCGATAATGGGTCTCGTCAACGGGACGAAGACCCTCGAGGGCGTGATGAACGATGCCGCCGGGAACATCGTCGCGTTCTTCTCCGGCATCGGATCGACGATCGCGAACGCCCTCGGCTCGATCGACTGGGGCGCCCTCGCCTGGACGATCGTCGAGGGGCTCGCGGCCGGGCTCGGAGCCGCGTTCGGCCTCTGGGTGAAAGGTTGGCAGATGTACCTGGGGTTCCTCGTCAAGTTCTGGACGACAGTCCCGGGCCTCGTCCTCGACGGGATCATGGCGCTCCCCGGGCTCCTCTGGGACGGCCTCAAGGCCGGGTTCGGCCTCTGGGTGAAGGGCTGGCAGATGTACCTCGGGTTCCTCGTCGACTTCTGGACGTCGGTCCCGGGGATCGCGATGAAGGCGGCGAAGAAGATCCCGCGGGCGATCATGAAGGGGCTCGAGGCGACGACACCAAACGTCGCCGCGGGGATCCGGAAGGTCGTCCAGGTCATCCGCGACTTCCTCCCCTTCTCGAACGCGAAGCGGGGCCCGCTCTCGTCGATCATGAGCGTCGGCGGGAAGATCGTCTCGGCCATCGCGAGCGGACTGAAGAACTCGGCCGGGAAGGTCGCGAGCGCGGCTGGCGACGTCGCCGGCGCCATCAAAGGCAAGCTCGACGATGTCGTCTCCGGTGCGAAAGAGAAGGGCGCAGCCCTGGCCTCGACCGTCGCGGACGGCGCGAAGTCCGCGGGCGGGAAGGTCAAAGACGCCGTGACCGACGTCGCTGACAAGGCCGGCTCGGTTCTTCCGATGTCGAACGCCGAGGAGGGGCCGTTCTCGAACCTGATCGAGCGCGGGCAGAAGCTCGTCTCGACCGTCGCGAAGGGTGTCGAGGGCGAGGACTCCACGCTCCAGGACACGCTCGCCGGCGTCGCCGAGGGGACACCCCTCGGACAAGCAGCGTCGACGCTCGTCGGCGCCATCGGTGGCTCCGGCGGCCCGGCTGCCGCGCTCGGTGGCGGGCCCGCCGCCGGCGGGAGCGGCACGATCCAGATCGTCCTCGAGCAGACGAACGAGTTCGGGAACGCGAGCGACCGCGAGGAGATTCGCCAGATGGTCCGCGAGGCGACGCGGAACGGTGGCGAGGACGCGCTCGCGGAGCTCGAACTCCTGCTCAAGCAGACTCTATCGGAGGCTTAGAATCATGGTACTCACAGGACCGAGAGACGGATCGAACGACACGGCCGATGTCGTCACGGTCGGCGACATCGTCCTCGCCGGCGTAACGCGCGTCGACGGCAGCGGGGGCTGGAACGCCCCGTCGAAGACGACCGAGGAGGGTTTCGAGTACGACTCGTACGTCGATACCGAGCCCCTCTCCGCGTCGATCGAGGCGTGGGTCGACGACTCCGAGCTCCGAGAGCTGAAGCGGCTCCGGGAGTCGACGGAGCCGTTCCCCGCGTCGGTCGACCACGTCTCCCTCGACCTCGCGAAGCTCGAGGACCTCTCCGTCGAAGGGGAGGGGAACATCCGGTCGCACCGGAAGGTGACGATCGAGCTCGCCGAGGTCCGGGAGGCGACGGTCGGGACGACGGAGATCTCGATATCGACCCCGTCCGGCGACATGGGGACGGCGGCGAACGACTCCTCGCCGTCGGTCGCGCAGCCCCAGGACGACGACTCGGGAACGACCGACGAAACGACGAACAGTAACGGAATCGCCGAGTTCCTGGGCGACGTCCAGGACGGACTCGCGGGGCTCTTCTGATGGGCGAAGTCATCCCCATCCCGAACGAGCGGGCGACGGAGCGCCGGCCGATCCACATCGAGTTCACGCCCCGGGCGTTCCCCGGGAACCGGATCGCCGCGCGGCTCGACTACAACACGGTGATGGACCGCTGGACCGTCGAGCTCGAGCACGTCAACCGCGGGTACCGGATCACGAAGTCGGTCGCGACGCCGTACCGGCCGTACGAGTACCTCCCGTGGTTCGTCTGCTACTTCGCAGACCCGTCCGGGAAGGCGACCGAGATCACACCCGACAACCTCGGCGACGACATGAAGCTGTTCCTCGTCCCGGGGCCGTCGGGCAAACCGCCGGAGGATGACGGATGACACGCGTCTGGACCCAGGTCCGCAGCGTCGAGGCCGGCGAGGTCGACCTCACCGGGCTCAACCTCGACATCAAGGTCCGGAAGCCGAAGGAGGACCCGCTCGAGTTCGACGTCCAGACGTGGAACCTCTCGCGGGACTCCTGGAGCCGGATCGACAAGGGAGACCTCGTCCGCATCCGCCTCGGCTGGGACGAGGCCGATGTCGCGACGGTCTGCCTCGGGAAGATCGAGACGGCGAAGCCCTCGAGGGACGGCCGCGACAAGACGTACCGGCTGAAGGGCATCGACAAGTCCGAGGCGGCGACGAAGACGAGGATCTCCGGGCGCTGGCGGAACCGCCGCCCCGACGAGATCGTCTCGGCGATCGCTGGCGAGATCGGGCTGACCCCGATTGTCGAGGACGTCGGTGACGAGATCGACGGTGCCTACTCGGTGACCCGCGAGCAGCAGGTCCGAGCGTGGCTCGACGAGTTGCTTGACTACGCCGCCGACATGACCGGGACGGCCTGGGAGTGGTTCGCCTCTCGCGGCCGGCTTCACTTCGTCCCCCAGACGCAGGAGACGGTCGACGCGCCGACGCTCTCGTACGACAACACCCTGCTCTCGATCCAGGACACGACGGAGCCGGACGACGACGTCGACGAGAAGCTTGAGTTCGAGGCGATGCTCGAACCGGCGATCGAGAAGGGCGCCGCGGTCTACGTCGACACCGAGGACTTCGAGGGCGCCTACAGAGTCGACGAGTACGAGTTTCAGTCCTCGACCGAGTCGGGTGACCACCTCGTCCGGGGGAAGTGTACGCCGATCGAGGCGGCGCGGCCCGCGAACCAGCCGACGTACGGTGGCGGCCGCGCCCGAACTGGGGTGACGCGCTGATGTCCCGCGACGTACCCGAGGGCGATGGCGGCGATTCGGGCGGGCTAAACATCGTCGCGACGCTGCGGAAGTTCGTCAACGACTCAGTCCGCGGGATCTACACGACGTCGACGGTCATCGTGGTCGGCGTCAACGAGGCAACCCGGCGGGCCGAGGTCGAGCTGAAGGCCGATCGGAACGCCCTCGTCGACAACGTCCCGATCGCCTCGCCGTTCGCGACCGACAGCGCCGGGATGATCGTCCCCGTTCAGGAGGGCGACGAGGGGCTCCTCTTCCACGCTCGCGAGCCCATCGAGAAACAGCTCGCGACGTCCGGCGAGGTCGCGCCGGAAGGGGAGCGGCGGTTCACCCTCGAAGCCGGCGTCTTCCTCCCGGAGATTTGGCTCGACGACATGGACGTCCCCGACCACCAGGATGGGGAGTTCCAGATTGCCATCCAGGACGACGGCTCGGCACTGCGGATGTTCCCTGACGGCCGCGTCCGCGTCGAGCACACCTCGGGAAAGGTCATTGCGATGGACGCGACCGGCGCCGTGACGATCGGCAACGAAGCATCCGCAGCGGCGGTCCTCAATGCCGACGCCGAGCTTGAGTACGAGGACACCCAGCCCGACGGCTCGACGTCGACGAAGACGGTCGACGTCATCGACCCGGGAACGACCGACCTAGAGTCATCATGAGAGAATTATGAAATACAAACGAACGCTCCGAGTCGAATCGAACGGCGATATCGCGATGCCGAATCAGAAAGCGGAGTTCCTCGACGGCCAGCGCGGCGCCGTCCAGGAGCTCAAGATTCTACTCTCGACGGTCCGCGGCGAGGACCCGTTCGCGCCGGACCACGGTCTCGACCTTTTCGAGGCGGTCGGCGGCCCCGACGCGATCCTGGAGCGGGAGATTCGTCGGGCGCTGATCCGAGACGAGCGCGTCGACGCAGTGGACTCCGTCGAAATCGGGCGGAACGAACCGGGCGCACGCGTTGCCGAGGTGATAGTTGGTGTATCGCTCTTCGATAGCGACACCGTCCAGTTCGCCGCGGAGGTCGGATAGATGTCCTACGGAGTTCAGCAGGACGGGAGTTTCGAGCGGAAGCACGTCGATACGATCCGACAGGATCTGAAGCGTATCTTCAAGAATGAGCTCGGCGAGGACATCGAGCTCCGTCCGAGTTCGCCGATCACCCAGATCATCGACGCCACTGCGATCGAACTCGCGCGGCAGTGGGCCGCGGCGGAGGGTGCCTACTACGCGAGCTTCTACCAGGACGCGAGCGGCGAGGCGCTTGACAAACAACTCGCGTTGGCGGGCTTCTCACGGATCCCGACCCGCCCCGCGACCGGCGAGGTTGAGTTCTCGCGCAGTGACCCGGCACCGAGCGACGTCACGATCTCGGCAGGGACGACTATCACGACCGAGCGGACCGAGACTCGCCCGCGGATTCCCTTTGAGACGACCGAGGGTGTCACTCTTACCAAGGGGGCGACATCGGTGATAGCGCCGGTCGAGGGGCTCAAACCCTGGCAGACGGATCTCGACGAACGGTGGCTCGGTGAGGAGACGAATGTCGCAGCTGGAACGATCATCCGCTTCGAAGACCCTGTTTCCGGCGTCGACGCCGTGACGAACCCAAAGCCGACCGGTGATTCCACCGTTGGTTTCGCTGAGGGCCGCGACCGCGAGACAGACGCGGAGTTCAAACTGCGGTACGAGAACACATTCGCGGCACCTGGATCGTCGACGCCACCCGCGATGGAGGCGTCGATCTTCCAGTTCGATGAGGATATCGTCTCTGTGCGTGTCGAAGAGCGGCGTGACGACCAGAACAACGAGTACGGGCCCGAGGTGGTTGTCCTCGCACCGAACGTCGCCGATGACAGTATCGCACAGGCCATCCTCGAGAGTCGTGGCGCTGGCCTCCAATCGTATGGCTCGCTCTCGGGGATCGCGACGATGGATGACGGTCGTGAACGAATCGAATCATTCGAACGCGCCGATCGGATCACCATCTACGTCGACGTCGATCTTACGACGAGTTCGACGTTTCCGGATGATGGCGAGAATCGGATCGAGAATTCGATTATCCGGTATATCGGCGGACAAGCTCACGATGACATCCAGTATCCTGGCCTCGAAATCGGAGAAGACGTCATCTACGACCAGGTGAAGCGTCGCGTGATGGAGGTTCGGGGCGTTGTCCAGGCCGACGTCTATCTCGGAACGGGTGATCCGCCCCAGAGCGAGTCGAACGTGACGATCCGCGACCTCGAGGTCGCGATGACCGGCACCGACGAGGTGGCTGTCACAGATGTCTAGTGACGAGACGCCCGCAGAGCGACTCGAAGAGCTTCTCAAAACGCCATACGACTCGGAAGGAGAGGTCTGGCAGGCCCTTCTGACTGCGTTCGCGAACGAGTATGAGGAGTTTGAGCAAACCCTCACCGAGGTACAGAAACAGAAATTCGTTGAAACGGCGACTGGCGAGCCGCTCAACAAGATCGCCGACCTGTTCGGACTTAATCGGCGCCAAGACGAGACAGTTGATGCGTTCCGTGTTCGCGTGAAGGCGGCGTTACGGTCGCAGATCACGACGGCAACCGTCGAGGAGGTGCGTGATATTGTCGCGCTATTACTCGCAACCGACGTAGAGAACGTCAACGTTGAGGAGCCGTTTGATCGCGCACAGGCACAAATCCTGCTTGACGTCCGTAACGAACTCTCGACTGTCGACATCACGAGTTCGCAATTCATCGATGTCGTCGACGCCGCAGTCGCCGCTGGCGTCGGTGTCGGGATCCTATTGACTGAGGAACTCGAGGATACGCTCACACTCGACGACGTAGCCAGCGTACAAACCGATGTCGTCGGTTCGGAGTTGTCTATCCTGAACAATACGACTTACACCCGAATAGAGGAATCGACGCAGTCCTTCTGGAACGAGGGGCGCTGGAACCTCGACCACTACGACACCCTGAAAGCGGTGCTTGAGGACGAGGTGCATCCGGTGACAATCGTACTCACCGATGCGACGGCTGTCGACGATATGCTTCTCGTCGCGAGCGAGTCGCCGGTGATTAGCGACGGAGCAGTCGTCCAGATCGATGCGATCGCGATTGAGGAGATAGCGGTCAGTGCCACGGTTCGCGAACGAATTGAACCCGTTGAAGCAGCGTACTGGAACGAAGGTCGCTGGAATATCGACACCTACGCAGAATTATGACAGAAGTCCAAACTACGTCAGTTACAGACAACGTTCGAGTGGCAACGTACGCGATCGAAACGATCCGCGAACTAATCCCTGACTGGGACCGGATAAGCCGACTAGAGAGGATCGCAGCACTCGAAGACCTCGAGCCTGAGACCGAGTTCTCAACGCACAACGTCTCGACGTCGACGTACCGTGAGTATCTCGCACAGCGACGAGCACCTCGGAAACGAGGTGTACCGCGATGCGATCGACGACCATGTCGATAATTCAGCAGACAATGAGTACGCGGCTGTACTTCTAATTGGAAGCGACGAGGCAGTTGGTCTCTCGCTGAAAGAGGCTGCACTCGTGAGTGAGGCTGATCCTTCGAACAGTGACGATATCGCGGCAAATCGAGCCTTGCTTGACGATCCTGACAACCGACTCGATCCGAAGGATAGTGACCACGCGGTGACTGTCCGGATCGAACTCTCGTACCTCGACAATAGTGAGGTGGTCTAAATGGATCGCGCACAGCCTGGGGCTCGCGGCTCGACGAATCGGAACATCGAATTTGGCGAGACAACGGGACAGTACACTGACGGCTGGGTCGTCCCTGCTGATGACCCAACACTATCGGCACAGCGATACACCTCCCTTGACGAGACTGCGTTCAACGAGTTCGACGCCACCTACTCGGCTGACTCGCTGACCATTACGATCGATCCTGGTGAGGCATTCGTCGACGGTTGGTTGGCACGCGACGAGCAAACGACACTGGAACTTGAGGCGAGTGCCGCTGGCCAAACAGTCATCGTCGGATGGGACCCGGATGCCATCTACGACGACCAACAGCACGACACTCGCGACGAGGCCGATACGGTCAT
>CAZVCA010000018.1:24139-24934 GCA_964626045.1 uncultured Halobacteriales archaeon
GCTGACATTGCTGTCCACAATCCTGAGCGACTACCCATCTCGGAACTCGGGGATGGCGAGTCGATCGAAATTCCGGTTCGTGTTAGCGATGGGGAGACGCTTCGAGTGCATCGATGGGGCGCATACGATGTCGCGAACGGAACTGCGCCTCCAGGCCTCGATGTTCAGTTGCTTGACGGCACCGATACGGTTCAGGTGTCCGAGAACACGGTCGACACGCACGATGATCGTACCGCAGTTGCATCGCACGAGAACACCTCTGGCTCGACAGCAGTATTCAAACTCCGGGCAAAGAACACTACCGGCAGTGCGATCGACTCTCCCGGCGTTGGGGCACACTTTGGATACCTGGTGGCTGTGGAATGAGCCGTTCGATATCTACTTTTGATCGAGGTATGCGGGTTTCTGATCGCGCCATTTCTCGAGCCCGCATTCCCGAGAGTGCCATTCACCATTGGCCCCTAACAGAAGGAAGCGGTTCAATCGCTACCGACGTAATCGGCGGTGAACACGGAGACATCGTTGGTGCGACGTGGAACGAGAACAATGAGTTCTTCGACGGGGCTGCACTCGAATTTGACGGCACGGACGACCATGTCGCAACGAGTCTTAATTGCGTAGATCTTTCCTCCCCACTTACAATCGCAGTAACGGCTGTACCATTTGAGATAGGCGAAGGTGACCTCCTCCACGCATACGAATCGAACGTCGATACCCGATGGACCCTATCCTATGATCGAGACGGAAACCAAACATTCGGATGGGTTGGTCACGAGAGTGACGACAACATTGTCA
>CAZVCA010000019.1:0-3479 GCA_964626045.1 uncultured Halobacteriales archaeon
AGTTCGATCGGCGTCGAGTTGATTCGCACACGACCCTCCCCATCGCTGACGGTCGCCCGCGCGATGGCCGTTTTCTTCTTGCCGCTCGTGTTTGTTACCATGTGACGTTCGCTCCGAGGTGTTTGGCCACCGATCCGAGGGTGACAAATCGGGTGGTCGAGAGTCGGTCGATCGAGGTGCCATCGAGGACGCTCGCGTCTTTCTCGTGGGGGTTGCCCACGTAGACGCGGACGTTCGAAAGCGCCTCTCGGCCCGATTCCTGTTTGAATGGGACCATGCCGCGGATCGTCCGCTTGAAGATCCGATCGGGGCGCCGCGGGTAGGCGGGCCCTTTGTCGGATCCCAGTTCGGCCCGATCCTCGTACTTCTCGAGGATGTCTTCGCGTCGGCCGGTGATCACGGCGTCTTCGGCGTTGAGGACCGCGACGGTCTCCCCGTCGAGGGCCCGTTCGGCGACCTGTGTCGCCACCCGGCCCATGACACAATCGCCGGCGTCGACGACCAGATCGGCGTCGAATTCAGCCAGGCTCATGCGATCACCCGCATTTCGGATCCCTGTGGATGTTCTTCGAGTGCCTGTTCGAGAGTGAGGACGTCGCCGTCGGCGTGTTCGATTTTCGTCCGGGCGGAACTGGAAAAGTCGACGGCTGCAACCGTCACTGACTTCCGCAGCGTGCCGGATCCGAGCACTTTGCCCGGAACGACGACCGTCTCGTCCTCGCGTGCGTACCGTTCGATTCGACTCAGGTTGACCTCCGCGTGGGACCGGCGGGGCTTTTCGAGCCGCCCGGCCACGTCCTGCCAGACGTCCGCGCCCGTCTCTCGGGCCACGGACTTGCATTCGGCGATGAGGCTGCTGAGTCTCGGACTTGTCTTGCTCATTACGGTGTGGAAAACTGTGGAGAGTGCAGGGAGCAGGATTTGAACCTGCGAACCCCTACGGGACAGCGCCCTGAACGCTGCGCCTTTGGCCTAACTCGGCTACCCCTGCACGCGGTTTCGCTCGCGATACCTGGTTCGTGCCGCCCCTTCAAACCCGTTTCGATCGGGCACAGCGCGGTCGCTCCCGGGGTCGGGTCGACCATCGTTGTGGAAGGGGTCGGTGTGTTCATTGTTACAGTTGGACGGCGGATTCGAGTTCGTCAGCGCGGCGGGAAAGCGAGTCGACAGCCCGGGTGACCAGTTCGTCGACCGACATCGAGCCGTCCGTCTCGACGTGGAATACGAAGGCGTTGTCGACGTCGTGGACGGCGACATCGGTGTCCGGATACCGGTTCCGGAGGTCGTTGTCGAACTCCTCGGTCGGGATCAACTCGCCGTCTTCCTCGATGACCCCGCGGACGATCTGTCGTTCCTCGGTGCCATACTCGTCGGCTTCACCGAGGGTTTCGATCGTCTGGAGATGTCGGTAGCCGACCGCGACACCACCCTGCTGTTTGGCGTGGTCGCGGCCACGGCCGAGGACCGCATCGGCCTCGATTTCCAGGCGCTGGTCCTCTTTGAGTTCGATGATCGGGATGCCGTCTTCGCTTGGTTCGACCATCGGATCCGCGGACTCCAGGTCCCCGGAATACGCCGTCGCGGGCCCCTCGACGTCGAGAGCCAGCGTGACGCTGTCGCCCTCCTCGAACTCGCCTTCGGGGGTGGTCAGTGGGACCAGCCCCAGCCGGAGGGCGAGCTGTTCGTCGAACATCACACTGGAGTTCTCGACGAACCGAACCGTGTCGATCGAGAAGGTGGGCACGTCGGCCAGCATCGATCGGCGGATGCCGTTTGCCAGGTCGGGGGTGATGCCCCGAACCAGGAATCTGGCCGCCGTTTCGCCCGTCTCGATGAACTCGACCTCGAAGGTGTCCGCCATGTTAGAATCCCGAGTTCTTCGGTGCCCGGGTCCCGTCGTGGGGGATCGGGGTGACGTCCTCGATCCGGCCGATTTCGAGGCCCGCTCGTGCGAGCGCTCGAATCGCGGCCTGTGCCCCGGGACCGGGGTTCTGTTGTTGGTTGCCGCCGGGTCCACGAACTCTGACGTGGACGCCTTCGATACCTTGCTCCATCACGGTCTCGGCGATCTGCTCGGCCATCTGCATGGCCGCGTACGGCGAGGCCTCGTCACGGTTCTGCTTGACGACCGCGCCACCACTCGACTTCGCCAGGGTTTCGGCCCCGGTCTGGTCGGTGATGGTCATGATCGTGTTGTTGAACGAGGCGTGGATGTGAGCGATGCCCCACGTGGAATCCTCATTTGCCATATATGATCACTCCTGTGCTGCCGCGCGTTCGGGGTGTAGTTCGTCCGCGAGGGGACTGTTCTCGTCGAAGGATATGGCATCCTCCTCCGAGACGGCGACCGTGTAGGACGGTTCCGTGACTCGGCGCTCCCCGATCCGAATGTGCCCGTGCGTAACGAACTGGCGGGCCTGGGAGATCGTGTTCGCGAGTCCCTTCCGGTAGACGACCGTCTGGAGCCGCCGTTCGAGGACGTCACTGACATCGAGTGACAGAACGTCATCGAGGGCCTCGTCGGCGTCGAGGACGCCGATGCGCTGCAGTCGGTCGATGAACTCCTCGCTTGACTCCTCGCCGACACGACCCAACAGGCGTCGGGCCTCGCGGCGGTAGTTGCGGAGTTCGGACTGGGCGCGCCAGACCTCCTCCTTGTTTTTGAGCCCGTAGCGGCCGATGAGGTCGCCCTCCTCGGCGATCCGCTCACCCTGGTATGGGTGATTGGGCGTCTCGTAGAACTTGGTGTTCTCTCCTGGAAGTGCCATTATTCAGTCTCCTCCTCTTCTGCCTGTTCTTCTCGGATTTCCTCGACGTTCACGCCGATCGTGCCCTCGGTCCGGCCGGTGGATTTGGTGCGCTGTCCGCGTACCTTCTGTCCACGCTCGTGGCGGACGCCGCGATAGGACCGGATCATCCGCATCCGATTGATGTCCTCGTCGCGGGTCAGCTCCACGTCGGAGCCAGTTAGGTGGCCACTCTCGCCGGAGTAGAAGTCGTTCTGACGGTTGGTGAGCCAGTCGGGGACGTGATCGTCGAAGTCCTCGACGGCCTCGATGACGGCGTCGATGGTGTCGTCCTCGAGGGTCCCGAGGGTGGCCGTTCGATCGACGTCGGCCACCTCGGCGATGACTCGGGCCGCCCGTCGCCCGATACCTTTCATTTCGATGAGGGCGCGCTCGACGGATTTCGTCCCGTCGAGGTCGGTCTGTCCGATGCGGACGAAGTATCGAATGTCCTCGTCCGCCTCCTCTGTGTTGTCCGTGCTCATAGTTTGGGTTCGAAAGCGTCGTGGCGGGGATTTGAACCCCGGAGGCTTACGCCACAGAGTTAGCAACCCTGCGCCTTGACCAGGCTAGGCTACCACGACGCGCATTTTCGTATCGTCGCCCGTTTGGACTCGGGGCCGTAGCCCCTACAGTACCTGCACTGGAGAATCGCTGCCACCCGCACTTAAGTCCCTCGGAACGAGTGCCGTC
>CAZVCA010000019.1:3579-24080 GCA_964626045.1 uncultured Halobacteriales archaeon
CTCGGAACGAGTGCCGTCGTTTCGTCGAGTCCCTTCAAACGAGTGCCGTCGTTTCGTCGTGCCCCTTGGAGCGGGTGCCAACTTCAATCGTCGTCAGTGGAAACCGCAGCCGGCTTGGGTAGCTCCGAGGGGTCCGCTTCTCCCGTTTTGGCTGTGGCGTACGCCTCGTTTTCCACCCATTCGCCGGCTTCGTTTTGAACCATGTACGCGCCGTAGTAGGGGACGCGATTAGCGACGGTCTCTCTGAACGTCGCTTCGATTTCCTCGCGGGTCATCTCGCCCATCGACCGGAGGTCATCGGTCCGATTGAGACAGCCTTTGAGTTTCCCGTCAGGGGTGACCCGGACCCGATGACAGTTCTCGCAAAACTCGCGGTTCTCGACGGGATCGACGATTTCGACCATCCCGCCGTTGACCCAGTAGCGGTTGCGATGGTGCATTTCCCTGACGTCGACCCGGTCTGCCCGGTCTTCGAGCCAGTCATGGACTCGGTCGATGTCGATGGCCCATTCGGGTTTGTTGACCAACTCCGGCATGAACTCGATGAGTTGGAGCCGAAGTCCGTCGTTTTCGGCCACGAAGTCCACCATGTCTTCGACGTACGGGGCCGTTCGCTCGAAGACGACCATGTTCAATTTGACCGGCGTGAGGTCAGCTTCAACCGCTGCCCGTACCCCTTCGAGCACGCGCTCGTAGGCGCCACTTTTCGTTATCTCCTTGAACGCCTCGGCGTCCAGAGCATCCTGGGAGACGTTGACCCGTTCCAGGCCAGCGTCGCGCAGGTCCTCGGCCCGGCCAGGGAGGAAACTGCCATTCGTCGTCAGCGACGGTTCCATCCCGTCGGGAACCCGTCGGATGATCTCCTCCAGGTCCTCCCGCAACATCGGCTCGCCCCCGGTGAATTTCACCTTCTCGACCCCAAGCTCCCCGACGACGTCGAGAAACCGGATCACCTCGTCGGCGGTCATCTCGTTTGCCTGGGGATCCATCGGTCCGCGGGTGTCTCCGAGCCCTTCGTTGTGACAGTAAACGCAGTCGAAATTACAACGATCGGTCAGGGAGACACGGACCTGGGATACCTCCCGACCGAAATCGTCCTCCAGCATATTGCTTACTCCCGTCCGGATGGACTTAACTCCGAGGGTAATCACATCCACATGTAACGTAATATGGCTACGTCACCCGATTTTGGTCGGGAGACACGGCCGAAATCAGTGAGTTGAGGCGGTTTCTCGTGTAACCAGTTGTGGGTATATAATAGGTCGATAGTAACGGGATGTGGGTAATTGGTTGCACAGGTCCTGACGGAATCGTGGTCGATTCCCGCCCCAACACTCAGCGGCCGTTCGTCTCCAATATGGTGGCTTCGCTGGGAACGGTGGGTGGCCAAACACAACCCTTATTCACGGTTCACGGGTACGATTGGGCATGCAGGAAGCCGACGTGCGGGAGATTTTGTCGGGGATCGAGGACCCCGATCTCGGGACCGACATCGTAACTGAGAACCTCGTGACTGGCATCCAGCTCGCGGACGACCAGGTCACAGTCGAACTGGCCCTGACGGCCGTCGGCTCACCGACGGAGGCAGGCATCCGTGACTCGGTTCGTGAGGCACTCGAGGCCGAAGGACTGTCGGTCACGATCGAATCCGAAAGCGACGATGACGACGAGGACGGCGTGGGGGTCGAAAGTATCGGGCCGGACACCGAACCGTCGACCGAACCCCTCCCGACGGTTTCGAACGTCATCGCCGTCGCCTCCGGGAAAGGGGGCGTCGGCAAGAGTACCGTCTCGGTTAACCTCGCGGCCGGGCTGGCTGATCGTGGGGCCGACGTGGCTATCTTCGACGCGGACATGTACGGGCCGAACGTGCCCCGCATGCTCAATGTCGAGGGCCAGCCCAAAGCGACGAGCGACGAGAAAATCGTCCCGGTCGAGGCCCAGGGGATGAGCGTGATGAGCATCGGCCTGATGCTTGGCGAAGACGACCCAGTGATCTGGCGTGGGGCGATGGTGCACAACACCATCACTCAACTGGTCGATGACGTCCAGTGGGGGGATATCGACTATCTCGTTATCGACCTGCCCCCGGGAACCGGCGATACACAACTCACCCTGCTCCAATCGATCCCGATCACGGGCTCGGTGATCGTCACGACGCCACAGGAAGTCGCGCTGGAGGACGCTCGACGGGGACTCCAGATGTTCGCCGAACACGATACGCCGGTTCTGGGCATCGTCGAGAACATGAGCACGTTCGTCTGCCCGGATTGTGGCTCAGAACACGACATATTCGGGTCCGGCGGCGGCGAAGACTTCGCGGCGGAGAAAGATATGCCGTTTTTGGGCTCGATCCCCCTGGACCCGGCTATTCGCTCCGGTGGCGACGAGGGCGAGCCGATCGTGATGGCCGAAGACGGGGAGGCAACGGCGGCCTTCCAGGACGTCGCGGCGACCACGGCGGATATGGTCGGTATCCTCAACCGGCAGAATCGCTCCTAACATGGCCGACTCCCCGGCGGCGAAACGGAACGCGCTTCGAGCCGTCGCCGAGGACTTGCGAGGGCCGGCGGCGAGTTCGGAGGCCGAACAGCTCGCGGCGACCATCCAACGGGTGAGTGACCTGTACGATCCCGACGAGGATCGGACGCCGGAGGGAATTTTTCAGGACATGAATCGGATTTTTTCGGCTGTGCAGGATGATCGCGGACCCGATCATAGACCCGATCGCTGACCGCGACGGCCGGACGGAATATCGGCCCCAGCCCGCCAGCGTCGGCCGATTTATCACGATCGATCACGCGGGTTTGAAGGCAAACCGTTTAGTTGCCGCCTGTCGTAGCCCATATAACGGTCCTTCCGGACCGGGGCCTTACTATGAATCAGGACGATCTCATCTGGCGAATCGCGGGCGGTTCCGGCGACGGAATCGACTCGACGAGCCAGAGCTTCACGAAGGCGCTGATGCGATACGGGTTGCACGTATACACCCATCGACACTACCCGTCTCGTATCCGTGGTGGTCACACGTACGTGGAAGTACGGGCCAGCGACCGACCCGTCACCTCGCGTGGCGACGGGTTCAATTTCCTGCTGGCGCTGGGTGACAGCTTCGCCCGCAACCCCTCCGAAGACGCGGTTTACGGCGACGAGGAGACCAAACCGCTCTTCGAGAACCTGGACGACCTCAACGAAGGCGGGGTTATCATTTACGATACAGGCGTGCTCGATCCCGAGGATATCGAACATCTGGACGAGCGGGCCGAAGCGAACAATTGGCACGTGTACCCGATGGACCTGCGGGCCATCGCCAGCGAACACGGTCGTGACATCATGCGCAACACGGCCGGGGTCGGTGCGACTGCTGCCCTGCTCGACATGCCCCTCGATCCGATCGAGGATCTCATGAGCGAGGCCATGGGCGGGGACATTTTGGACGCGAACCTCGAAGTCCTTGCCGACGCCCACGAGACAGCCCAAGCCGAATTCGAGCGCACACACGACCTTCGCGTTCCCGAGCACGACCACGATGGCGAGCAGGTGCTCCTCTCAGGCAGCCACGGTATTTCCTACGGGGCGATCGACGAGGGGTGCCGGTTTGTCTCCGGCTATCCCATGACCCCGTGGACGGACGTGTTCACGATCATGTCCCGGGAACTCGAGAACATGGGCGGGGTCGCCGAACAGGTCGAAGACGAGATCGCGGCCTCGATGATGGCCATCGGTGCCAGCCACGCCGGCGCCAAGGCATTGTCCGGCTCATCCGGTGGCGGCTTCTCGCTGATGTCCGAATCGATCGGGCTCGCCGAGATGACCGAAACGCCACTCGTGCTGGCCGAAGCCCAGCGGGCAGGCCCGTCGACGGGCATGCCGACCAAAACCGAACAGGCCGACCTCGAATTCGTGCTGTCAACGAGCCAGGGCGACTCCTCGCGGGTCGTCTTCGCCCCCGGCAACGTCAAGGAAACCTACGACCAGACCCGGCTGGCCTTCGAACTGGCCTACGAATACCAGCTCCCGGCGATCGTTCTGTACGACGACCAGCTCACTGGCGAGTTCCGCAACTTGCCCCGGAGCTTCTTCGATCGCGAGCCGAACCCCGACCTGGGGTCGGTGGCAACGGAAGCCGAACTCGAGGACCTCCCCCACGACGCAGGCGGTCGATACGAACGGTTCCGAACGGATGCAGATGATCCGGTCAACCCCCGCTCCTTGCCCGGGCAGCGCGGTGGTCGATTCCTCGCGACCGGGAACGAGCACTGGCCGGACGGCCAGATCAGCGAAGACACCCAGAACCGGATCAAACAGACGGACCGCCGCGTGAACAAAGTCGAGGTCGTGAAAGCGGACCTCGCGGAACGGGAGTCCCCGGACACGGTCACGGGTGACGAAGACGCCGACATCGCCCTGCTCACGTGGGGCTCGCAGAAAGGCGTCGTCGAGGAGAGTGTCCGCCGGCTCACCGATCAGGGTATTTCGGTCAAGTCCATGGCGGTCAGCCAGATGGCCCCGCTGCGGACCGACGAGATCGCCGCGTTCCTCGAGGACGTTTCGGACGTGTTGGTCGTGGAGATGAACGCGACCGCCCAGTTCAAAAACGTCATCCAGCGCGAATTCGGCGATTATGGAGCCCTGCTCGGGAGCCTCCTGAAATACAACGGCGATCCCTTCGAACCGGCCGAAGTCATCGAGGGCGTCGAGATTGTCCGGGAGGACAAAGCCTGGGAGACCGCGTCAGAAACCACGATTCGACCGCCTGGAGGTGATCGAGCATGAACGAATTCAATGCAATCGGTGCGGATCGGGACGTTTCGAACGACGATTACACCCCCGAGGTCGAACCGAACCCGACCTGGTGCCCCGGCTGTGGTGATTTCTCCGTGCTTCGAGCCCTGAAGGGCGCGATGGCGGATCTCGGACGCGATCCCGAAGAGATACTCCTGGTCACGGGCATCGGCTGTTCGAGCAAGATCAACAGCTACTTCGACAGCTACGGGTTCCACGGCATCCACGGGCGTGCGCTCCCCCTCGGCCGGGCGGCGAAGATGGTCAATCATGACCTCGAAGTCGTGGCAGCCGGTGGTGACGGTGACGGCTACGGAATCGGCGGGAATCACTTCACTCACACGGCCCGCGAGAACCACGACATGACCTACATCGTGTTCAATAACGAGGTCTTCGGCTTGACGAAGGGCCAGTCCTCGCCCACCAGCCCGAAAGGGCACAAATCAAAGACCCAGCTCAAGGGCGTCGCGAAGGATCCGGTTCGGCCCCTCTCACTCGCGCTTTCCGCGGGCGCCTCCTACATCGCGCGGACGGCTGCGACGAACCCGCAGCAGGCCCAGGAGATCCTGGTCGAGGCCATCGAACACGACGGGTTCGCCCACGTGGATTTCCTCACGCAGTGTCCGACCTGGAACAAGGACGGCGGCGACTACGTCCCGTACATCGACGTCCAGGAGTCCGAAGACTACGATTTCGACGTCTCGGACCGTCAGGAGGCTGCGGAGATGATGTACGAAACCGAACGGGCCCTCTATGACGGGAAAGTCCTGACCGGCCGGTACTACATCGAGGAAGACCGGCGGACCTACCAGGAGGAAAAACAGCAACGCGGTGAGATGCCCGAGGAGCCGGTCGTCGAGAATTACTTCGACGAGGACTACGAGTGGGACCGCTCCTACGAGCGACTCGACCGGCACACGTAAGCCAGTCTTCGGTCTGGCGATAACTGTTTTCAGTTTCGGAAGGTATTTTTTCCGCGAATCCAAAGGAATCTTCGTGAACGCGGATTCGACGGCCGACCGCATCCTCGCGGTCCTCGAAGAGAACGCGAAAGCCTCGTATGGCGAGATCGCCGAGCAAGTCGGGGTCTCGAAGCCGACGGTCCGCAAATACGTCTCGCAACTCGAAGACGACGGCGTGATCGTCGGCTATTCGGTGGACGTGGATCCGAAAAAACTCGCGGGGACCTCGATCGCGCTCGTCGGCGTCGAAGTGAAAAGCGAATGTTACGTCGACGCGATCGAGGAGCTGAAAGCCCTCGATGCGGTCAGGACGCTCTATACCTCGAGCGGGGATCACATGCTTCTGGCCGAAATGCGAGCCGAAGACGGCGACACGCTTGCGGGGATCATTCAAGACGCGGTCGAAGAGATCACTGGTGTCGTCGAAGCACACCCTACGTTTCTGCAAGAACGACTGAAGTAACGCGACTGACGTAACCCGGCTACCGGGAATTCGCTTCGAAATACGCATCGAGCCGTTCGATCGCCGTTTCGATCGCCTCGGTGCTCGTGGCAAACGACGCCCGGAGCGTGTCCGCCGCCTGGCTGCCGAAATCGGGGCCAGGCGTGAGTGCCACGCCGGTTTCCTCGAGCAACCGATCGGCGATCTCGAAGGCATCCCCCGGCAGGTCACTCACGTCGAGCAGGAGGTAGTAGGCACCGGCAGGGGTATAGCCCATGTCGAGCCCCCACGATTCGAAGGCCTCGAGTAAGAGATCCCGACGCTCGCGATAGGTCGACCGGATCGACGCGAGGTCCGCGTCGGCCCGAATCGCCGCCTCCGCGGCGTCCTGGACGTGATTCGGGGCACAGATCAGGAAGTTCTGGACCAGCCGGTTCATGGCGGCTGTCTCTGCCTCCGGCGAGATGATCCACCCCAGCCGCCAGCCGGTCATGCCGTAGCGCTTTGACACCCCATCCAGGACGAAGGCGTCGTCGGTGTATTCGAGCACCGAGTGGGCCTGGGCGTCGAAATCGAGGCCGTGATAGATCTCGTCGGCGATCAACTGCGTGTCGGTTCGGTCGGCCAACTCGACGAGCCCCTCGATCGATTCGCCGTCCATCACCGCGCCGGTCGGGTTCGCCGGCGAGTTGATGAGCAACCCGTCAGTTTTCGCGTCCACGGCTGCCTCGAACGCTGCGATATCCGGCTGGAACCCGTCCGCCGGTGAGAGGTCGACGGTCGTGACCGTCCCCTCGGCTTGCCGGACGAAATTCGGATACGGGGCATAGTATGGGTCGGTCAGCACGACCTCACCGCCCGGATCGACGACGTCGAGCATCACCATCAACAGGGCCGGCGAAGACCCGGGAGTGACGTGGATACGATCGATCGGGACCTCGACGTCGTAGGTCCGCTCGTAGTACTCACTGATCGCCTCGCGGAGGGAGGGTTTCCCGCGGGCGTTCGTGTAGTTTACGTTGCCACCTTCAAGCGACGCGATCGCGGCCTCGGTCGCGACGGCTGGCGGTTCGAAGTCAGGCTCGCCGACTTCCAGGTGAATCACGTCCTCCATTTCGCCGGCCTTTTCGAGCACGTCCATGGCCGCAAAGGCCGTCGTCTCCATCGCTCGCTGCGAGGGCATACGCTGTCGGATGACCGGCCGCCATATATGTCCGCCGTCCTCCGGGCGAGGACGCCGCCGTCCTTAGTCGTCTTCGAGGGAGAGTCCCGGGTGCCAGTGATCGACGCCGGCAGCAGCCTTGCGGCGGTCCATTTTCTCCAGCAACCCAATCGCGAGACTGGCGGTTTCGGCGGCTCGTGGGTCCCCTTCCTCGCGGAACTCGCCAGTTTCCCGGTTCGCATAGACTGAACAGATTGCACCGGTGCGCAGGCCGTAAATCGAGCCCAACGTGAGAATCGCACTGGCCTCCATTTCGATGTTCTTGACGTTAGCCTCTTGTAGCTCCTCGACGAGCGTGTCGCTCCCAGCCGCCTCGAACCCGTCGAATCCCGGTCGACCCTGGCCCGCATAGAAACTATCGGCGCTCATCGAGACGCCGACGTGATACGGATAGCCCAATCGTTCGGCGGCCGCGATGAGGGCACTCGTCACTTCGCGGTCCGCGACGGCGGGGTACTCCTCGCGGACGTATTCGTCACTGGTTCCTTCCTGTCGCACCGCCCCGGTGGAAATGACGAGATCCCCGATCTCCATCTCCGGCTGGATGGCCCCGGTCGATCCGACCCGAATGAAGGTTTCCACGCCGGCTCTGGCCAGTTCCTCGACGGCGATCGCGGCCGATGGACTGCCGATTCCCGTCGAAGTCACCGATATCGGTGTCCCTTCGACCTGGCCCGTGACGGTCCGATACTCCCGATGGTGGGCTCGTTGGTCGGCCTCGTCCCAGAACCCCGTGATCGTGTCGATGCGCTCGGGGTTTCCCGGGAGCAACACGGCTGGGGCCAGGTCCTCCGGTTTGACCCCGAGATGATACTGCACCTCGTCGTTCGGGTCCTCGCTGTCGGCGGTCATACGCAGTGTATGGCCCAGGGTTGCCAAAACCCTTGGCCCAGGATCGGCGGTTCAGTCCGCGTTGTCCGCCAGTTTCTCGCCGTGAAACGCGTGTGGGAGCAAGTCGCCGAGTTGGTGGGTCGTCGTCCCGTCAGGCTCGTCAATGAGCACTTCGAAGTCTCGGTCTCCAAACTCGGCAAGTGTCTGGCGACACATGCCACACGGTGTCACGCCATCACGAGCGCCGGAGGTGACCGCGATCCGCTCGAAATCGGTGTGGCCGTTCATCACCGCTCTGGCCAGGGCGACTTCCTCGGCGTGGAGACTGTTCGAGTAGTTCGCGATTTCGATGTTCGCGCCGGTGTAAACCGTTCCATCCGCTGTCACGATTGCGGCGCCGACGGGGTACTCCGAGTAGGGAACCACGGCCTCGGAGAGGGCGTCCCGAGCGGCCTCGATAAGTTCGTCCATACGACCGAAAGGGGGTCCCGCCTGAAAAATCACTCTTCCCCGGACTCGTAGTGCTCACCCGCGGCGGCAGGCAGGCGGGTATGGCCCACCAGCGCGAGGACGATGACGACCGAAATGTAGGGAATTGTCCGGACGAGGGACTGCGGGATCGCGAACACGTCCCCGACCTGCAGCGCGATCTGCACGGCTTCGAGCCCGGCGAAAAGCAGTGTGGAAAGCATCGCCCCGATCGGGTTGTAGTTCCCGAAGAGGTATGCCACGATGGCGATGAACCCTTTCCCGTTGACCATCGTCGCGCCGTTGCCGATGAACTGGCCGAGCGAGAGCGAGAGGGCTGCGCCGCCGATCCCGGACAAGACTCCAGACAGGAGCACGGCAGCGTAACGAACGCGACTGACGTTCACGCCGGCCGTATCGAGGGCTTTCGGGTTCTCACCGCTCGCGATCACCCAGCGGCCAAAGGACGTCCGATTCAGGGTATACCACGAGGCGGCGACCGAGATGAACATGAGATAGACGATCGGCGAGGCGTCGAAAAGCGCGCCGAAAAACGGGATCTCGGAGAGGATCGGAATCGTGATCGTCCCAATGGAATCAACACTCGCCGTGTTCGGGCCGTTGTAGATGACCTGGGAGAGAAACGGCGCCAATCCGAGCGCGATCAACCAGACCGCGAGGCCGGCGATGATCTGGTCGGCCTTGAACTCGATGCAGACGACCCCGAAAAGCCCGGCAAGCAGGGTCGAGGACAGGACACCGGCGCCCATCCCGATCCAGACGTTTCCGGTGACGTCCGTGGCATAGATCCCGAAGAACGCGGCAATGATCAGCAGGCCTTCGAGGCCGATGTTGATGACACCGCTCTTTTCGGCGAAGATGCCACCGAGGGCCGCAAACGCGATGGGAACTGAGAGACGAAGCGCGGAGGATAATGTACTCTTCGAGGTCAGAATGTCAAAGAGCGCACCGAGGTTCGATTCCGGATTGACGAGACCGACGACGCCGATGATCGCCAGGAACGCCATAGTCGCTATGGCGATGTACCACCGCGTCCCAAGGTCTTGAATCCGCTCGATCGCGGTCGAGGCGGTCGACTCACTCATCATCCGCCACCTCCGCTTCTGGAACGACCTCGCCATTCATCCGCTCTTCGGGGACCACTCGCTTGCCGATCATCCGGAAGAACTCCGGCATCGCCACGAACAGGATGATGAGTCCACGAAGGACGCCCACGAGTTGCGGGGGAACGTCGGTGCCGACGTCGACCACCACGGATCCGCTTTTCAGCACCCCAAAGAGCAGCCCCGCGAAGCCGACCCCGAGGGGGTTGTTCCCTGCCAGGATCGAGACCGTGATCCCGTCGAAACCGTATCCCGGGACGCCTATCTGGAAGTTGCCAAGCACCATCAACACGTAGACGGCACCCCCCACGCCTGCCAGCGCACCGGAAAGGATCATGCCCGTGAGAATCGTCCGTTCGGCATTGACCCCGCCGTATTCTGCCGCGTCCGGTTGGATCCCGCTCGTTCGGATGTCGTAGCCGATTGCGGTATGATTGAGGAGATACCAGATCGCGAGCAGCGAGAGGATGCCGAAAAACAGCGCGAGGATCGAGAAGTCGTGTCGGGCTTCGAAGATCAGGTTCGGGAACAGGGCGTGATCCGGCAGCGAGACCGTCTGGTTGGCGAAACTCTCGGGGTCTTTGAAGTGATTCGCCACGAGATACAGCGCGGTCGAGGTCGCGACGAAGTTCAACATGATCGTCGTAATCACCTCGTTTGCCTCCAGATACGCCAACAGCGCCCCCGGAATCGCGGCGAAGGCGCCGCCGGCGATCCCGCCGACGAGCAGGCCGAGGATGAGGAGCAGGAGGGTTCCAACCGGGCCCGTCACGTGTGGCGCGATCGGGAGCATGACGATCGCCGTCGCGAGCGCGCCCACGACGAGTTGGCCCTGGGCGCCGATGTTGAAGATCCCCGCTCTGAACGCGACCGCCACGGCCACCCCGGCGAACAGGAGGATCGTCGTTTCCGCGAAGGTCGTGGCAAGTTGGCCGTTGAGCGGATCGAATCCGGGGCGGATGATCCACGCGAACTCGCCCTGGAGCGGTTGGAAGGCCGGGTTGATCGGATCGCCGAAGGCTCCGAGGAATAGTTTGTCGAATACCAGGAGTGGATTGTAGGCGATGTCGTAGCCGAAAACCGTCCACGCGGGCTGGTCGGTCTCCGCGATCAACCCGGCAAAAAGGATGAGAACGGTGCCGATCAGCATCGAGAGGAGGAGTGCCGCCAGGCTGATGAGAATCCGCTCGGTTCCGGAGGACCGACGCAGCCTCGCGAGCAGATCGATCACGCGATCTGGAACCTTCATGCGTTCCCCCCTGTGTGATCGAGTGACCGATCGTTGGCATCGAAGTCAGTCGGTCGTTCCCCAGCCATCAACAGGCCGAGTTCCTCGTCCGTTATCGCAGTCGGATCCACGACGGCCATCAGTTCGCCTTCGTACATCACGGCGAGCCGGTCCGAGAGGTTTTGGACTTCGTCGAGTTTCGAGGAGACCAGCAGGACGCCGGTCCCCTCTTCACGCAACTCGATCAGGCGGTCGTGGATGTATTCGGTCGAGCCGACGTCCACGCCCCGGGTGGGATGGGTTGCGAGCATCAACCGAGGCTCCCGCTGGAACTCGCGGCCGACGATGAATTTCTGCTGGTTGCCACCCGACAGCGAGACAGCGGTGACATCTGTTTCGCCGGGGCGAACGTCGAATTCCTCGACGATCTTGTCGGCGTGGTCGCCGGCGTGTTGCCAGTCGATTCGACCGCGTTGCTCGAAGGGTGCCGTGTGTTGACTGCCGAGGATGCCGTTTTCGACGAGGTCAAAGTCCATCACGAGCCCCCGTTCCTGGCGATCCTCGGGGATATAGGCCATCCCGTCCTGAATCCGGTCGAGTCTACTCAAGCCAGTTATGTCCGCATCGCCAAGGTAGATCTCTCCGGATTCAGCCCCTCGAAGCCCACTGATTGCCTCGACCAGTTCCGCTTGGCCGTTTCCGTCGACCCCAGCGATGCCGAATATCTCCCCTTCCCGAACCGTCAGGGAAAGATCGTCGACCGCCCTGACACCCCGGTCGTTTTCGACGGTGAGGTCAGCGACTTCGAGGATCGAATCCCCCGGCTTCACAGGTGGTTTGTCGACTTCCATCAGCACCTCGCGGCCGACCATCATCTCCGCCAGGGATTTGCGTTCGGCCGCTGCCGCCTCGACGGTGCCGACGTTTTTGCCGTCCCGAAGCACCGTAATCCGATCGGCAGCGTCCATCGCCTCGCCCAGCTTGTGGGTGATGAAGATGATCGTTTTCCCCTGATCGGTGAGTTCCTCGAAGACCGCAAAGAGGTCCTCGACCTCTTGGGGTGTCAGCACGGCCGTCGGTTCGTCCATGATCAGCACCTCGGCGCCACGATAGAGGGCTTTGAGAATCTCGACCCGTTGTCTGACGCCGACGCTGATCTCTTCGATCGCCGCGTCTGGATCGACTCGGAATCCGTACTGTTCACGGAGGTCCACAACTGCCTGCCGTGCGGCGGCTTCGTCGACGATCAGGCCACCCCACTTCCGGGGTTCGTTGCCGAGGACGATGTTCTCGGTCACGGACATCGGCCCGACCAGCATGAAGTGCTGGTGGATCATCCCGATGCCCGCGTCGATGGCCTCGCGGGGCGAATCGAAATCTCGCTCCGTGCCGTCGACCGAGACCTGCCCCTTGGTGGGTTCATAGAGACCGTATAACACATTCATCAGCGTCGTCTTCCCGGCCCCGTTTTCGCCGAGGAGGGCGTGAACCGACCCTCGTTCGACGGCGAGGTCGATATCGTCGTTCGCGATGACGCCGGGAAATCGCTTCGTGATCCCGGACAGCCTGACGGCTGGCTCCATTGTGGCCGACTTAGGCGTTGTCGGGATCGGTCGGGACCTCGATGTCCCCGTTGATGATCGAATCTCGGGTCGCCGAGACCTCGTCCTTGACCGCCTGTGGGATCTCGGAACCGAGCTGATCGCCGTAGACGGCCTCGACACCGTTGGCTTCGAGACCGAGCTGGTTCATCGAGCCCTCGAAGTTCCCGTTGACGACGGATTCGACGCCGGTGTAGACGGCGGTATCCACTCGTTTGACCATACTCGCGAGGATGACGTCGGCGTACCCCGACTTGGTGACTGACTGGTCGCGGTCCACACCGATCGCGAAGCGGCCCTGGCTCTGTGCTGCGTTGAACACGCCAGTCCCGGTATTTCCGGAGGCGTGATAGATCACGTCGGCGCCGTCCTCGTACATCGAAATCGCCGTCTCTTCGCCGCTTGTCGGATCGTTGAACGAGCCCACGTAGGAGGACTGCACCTCGATGGCCTCGTCGACCGATTTGACCCCTGCAATGAAGCCGGCCTCGAACTTGCCGATGAGGTCGCCCTCGACCCCACCGACAAAGCCCACTTTCTTAGCGTCGGTATTCGTGCTCCCGGCACCCGCACTGAAGTCTTGGGTCGTCAACATCCCGGCCATTTTGCCGACGAGGTAGGACCCTTCGTGTTCCTGGAAGATGAACGAGGCGACGTTGTCCGCGTCAACCACCGAGTCGACGATCATGAACTGCTGATCGGGATAATCGCCGGCGGTCTGTGTCAGCGAGTCCGCCTGCAGATATCCGATGGCGGGGATCAGATCGTAGTCCGGATCCGTCGAGTCCGCGAACTGGGTTTGATAGTCGCTGAACTGGGCGACCTCATCGGGCTGGGCTTCGTCGTACTCGACGTCGAAATCCTCTGCGGCCTGAATGACGCCTTGCTGGGCCTGATCGTTGAAGGAACCGTCACCGAGGCCGCCTGTGGCATACACCATGCCGACGTAGGTGGTTTCATCTGCAGTCGTCGTTTCCGTTCCCCCTTCTTCTTCGCCGCCGGAACACCCGGCCATCGCCGTGAGTGAGGTTGCACCGATTCCACCGGCCACCTTGAGAAACGTTCGTCGATCGTAGGTACCCATATCTACAGTGGGTACAGGGCTCGGAAATAAAGGCGTCGAATAGTGGCCCCCGCCGTCACGGCCGTTCTACCTGTCTGTTTCCGAGCCGTCGATGACGTCCTCGATCACCGATCGGACCGCCGTCACGAGGGTTTCGACGTCCTCGCTTTCGGCGTAGAGCCGAATGTAGGGTTCGGTGCCACTGGGGCGTACGAGTGTCCAGGCGCCAGTATTGAAGGCCAATCTGACCCCGTAATCGGTCGAGACCTGAGCCTCCGGGAAGGCATCCGGCAGTGCCGCCTCGAGCCGTTCCATGACCGGTTCCTTGTTCCCCTCCTCACAGGGAATGCTTTGCTTCCGATAGGGGCGTTCGGTGACCGGGTCACGGAGGGAATCGAGACCACCGGCGCCCGCGATGAGTATCCCGAGCAATCCTGCACTCGTGATGCCGTCGATCCACCGGCCCAGTGCCGGGTGGATGTGTTTCCAGGGTTCCGCGGCGAAGACGACGGTTCCGGCCTCGGACTGGACCGCCGCGATCCCCTCGTGGAGCGCGCCCAGGCGGACGCGCTCGATCGTGCCACCTGCGGCCTCGACCCGCTGGTCGATGCGTCCAGAGGCATTCGGTGTCGTGACGACGACTGGATCGGGCACGGCACTCGTGCGCACGTAGTATTCTGCGAGGATCGCGACGACCGTATCCTCTTGCACGACGTCTCCGCTCCCATCGACGAGGACGACCCGATCCGCGTCGCCATCGTGGGCGATCCCGAACTGTGCTCGATGGTCGGCGACGAACCGACGAAACGATTCGAGCGTTTCGGGCGTCGGCTTGCTCGGCCGCCCGGGGAAGAACCCGTCCACGGTTGCGTTCACCGTGACGACGTCCGCGCCCAGCGCTTCGAGGACCTGGGGCGTGCCGAGACTCCCCATTCCGTTCCCACAATCGACGGCGATCGAGACCCCGTCCAACGGGGCGTCCGGGTCGAACTCCCCGTCCGAGCCGGCCGGATGGGAGTCCGGGAGTCCGCGGTCCCGAAGGTAGGCTTCGACGGCAGTTCGGTATGCTGGGAGCACCGATTCGGCTTCAGTGCCACCCCATTGATCCCACGCGGCCGGTTCGGGCCCGCCGGCGATGCGGTCGGAGACGACGAGTTCCGCCTCGCGGTCGAATTCGACGCCGTCCTCGAACAGTTTGATACCGTTATCGGCGGGCGGGTTATGCGACGCGGTTATCTGCACCCCGAAACGGCCCCGGGAGGCAAAGGCGACCGTCGGTGTGGGAACCTGCCCGAGTTTCCGCACCTCGGCCCCGGCACTCTCCAGGCCGGCACTGAGTGCTCCCTGGAGGGTCTCTCCGGTTACGCGCCCGTCCCGGCCGACCGCGAACTCGCGACCTGGTTCGCCGACGGCCTGCCCGACACGAAGTGCCAACTCGGGTGTCACCTCGTCTTCGGCCCGCCCCCGGATGCCCGCCGTTCCAAAGAGGTCCATACGGCGCTGTAGCTGACGGAGGTAGTATATTGTGTCGATCCGGCAATGCCTACAGCTGGACGCCGTTCGGAAGGAGACTTCGCGATTCTCGCAGTTCGCCCGAGGCGGCATACACCAGCAACGTGGCCATCTCTTCGGTTCGGATGGGCCTCTCGTCCACGATGAACTGCATCCGATATTTCGGCGAGCTATCGACGGCCGCGGCGCGGCGCCTCGTCGCCTCGAGGAAGGCAAATATCCGGTCAGCCCTCACGTTACACTCACAGATGAACTCCCCTGTCACCCGCTCTGTTACCGCGAGGACACCGGCTGGATCAGACGCCTCCGCATCGTCCTGCAGTCGCAAGGCGACATCGAATTCCGTGCCGGCTCCATCGCCGGAGAGCGACCGTAAGGCGGTTTGCAATTGAGATTCGGGCCCCTCGTAGTGTATTTCGAGGGTTGGCAGTGGCGCAGTCGTCTCTCCCGGACCGGGTTCGACGTGCCGGGTCTGCAGACTGAACGCCTCACGTTCCATCATCAAGTCCTTCACGTTCAGGGGAAATCAACGTGACGGAGGGTGTGGGGATTTAAGCGGGCCGGTGTCTTGTGCATATACATTGATGTCCGAGCACCAGGCCGGGGCGGGCACGCCGCCAACCTTCGATTCGACGCTCGCGTCGATCCGGTGGCGGATCTCCCGCATTGCCGAAGTCCTTGCCGGCTCCTCGATCGACGTTGATCCCTACAATCCCGAGCGACACGGCCCCCTGGCGACCTTCGACGGGTTGGAGGGGTACGAGGAAATCGAGCGATACTGGGTGAACACCCCGTTCGCGTTCGTCACGATCGCCCACGATCCGGAAGCGAACGAACAGCGCTACCTGGTCGTGGAACCGGACCTTTCGGCCTTCGAACAGGACCTGCTCGAACAGTTGTTCACCGACAGTCGCGAATCGCTCATCTTTCGAGCCGAGTACGCCCCCGACGACGCGGAAGCCGTCATCACCGAGCACCTCCTGGAACTCCTCTCACAGTACGGCGTGGACGTGTCTCCAAACACCGTCTACCGCCTCTTTTACTACCTCTATCGGGCCTTCGAGGGGTATGACAAACTGGACCCACTCATGCGGGATCCGCACATCGAGGATATCTCCTGTGACGGCTATGATCTCCCGCTTTTCGTCTATCACGACACCTACACGGACATCCAGACGAACCGCTCGTTCGGCGAGGACGAACTCGACGACTTTGTCATCAAGTTAGCCCAGAGCTCGGGCCAGCACATCTCGATCGGTGACCCGGTGACCGACGCGACGCTGCCGGATGGCAGCCGGGGCGAACTGGCACTGGGCCGAGAGGTTACGCCACGGGGTTCAGCGTTTACGATCCGGAAATACGCGGAGGAGCCGTTTACCCCCGCTGCCCTCGTGGATCTGGACACCTTCAGTCTCGATCAGATGGCCTATCTCTGGCTGGCGATCGAGAGCAACAAATCACTGATCTTCGCCGGCGGAACTGCTTCGGGGAAGACGACCTCGATGAACGCGGTTTCGATGTTCGTCCCACCCAATGCCAAGGTCGTCACCATCGAGGATACCCGCGAGTTGACCCTGTATCACGACAACTGGCTCTCCTCGATCACGCGGGAAAGTCTCGGTGAGGGCGAGGACATCTCGATGTACGACCTGTTGCGCTCGTCGCTACGCCATCGGCCGGAATACATCATCGTGGGCGAGGTCCGGGGTCGCGAGGCCATGACGCTCTTCCAGGCGATGAACACCGGTCACACGACCTTCTCGACGATGCACGCGGACAGTGTTCAGACGGTCATCAATCGCCTGGAAAACGAACCGATCAACGTCCCCCGGGCGATGATCCAGTCACTGGATGTCCTCTCGGTGCAGACGTTGACCTACGTCGGGGACGAACGCGTCCGGCGAACCCGAACGATCGCCGAAATCGAGGGTATCGACCAGCGGACGGGCGATCTTGACTACTCGATGGCCTTCGAGTACGACCCCGAACGGGACGCCTTCGACCAGTTCGACAGCATCGTTCTCGAGGAGATCAGGGAGGATCGGGGCTGGACCCGGTCCGAACTCCTCCGGGAATTCCGGGATCGCAAGCAGGTCTTGCAGTATCTCCTCGAACAGGACGTGCGGGATTATCGTCGATTTACCGCCCTCATCAACGATTACTATGCGGACAAGGAGGCTGTCATGGCTCGCATAACCGACCAGATGGAGGGGACCGTTAGCGAGCCAGACGTGATCGAGGGCTCTTCAGAAGGCGAATCAGCCGGGTGATCCCATGCTCGAATATCTCCCGCTGCTCTTGGTCGTGGCGTTTTTCGCCATTGTCATCCTGGCCGGCGTGTGGCCCAGAGCGGATCGGATCGTGTCCCGGATCGGGCTCGCGATTTTCGGCTCGTTCGTGTCGAGACGACGATCGCTGAACACCCGGCAGGTCTCCCAACTGGCCGGCGCCCATCGCGCCGAAACTCATCGCGTGTACGCGGCCAAAACGTTCCTCTATGCGACGATGGCGGCACTTGCGGGGAGTATCGCGGGGGTCTACGCGTTTCTGCTCTTCCGGGAAACACTCGTTGGCGCGGGGATTCACGAACAGGTCCCGTGGCTCCTGGGCTTTCTCCAGCAGCCACCGGGAGCGATGGGATTTGTCGAGTTGTTCTCGTTGCTGTTGGTGAGCAGTGCAACCTTCGGCGCAGTGGCCGCATTTGGAACCTACCGGTTCCGCTGGTATATGCCCCAGTACGTGGCGAGTGAGCGGTCCCGTCGGATCGGCACGACGCTCAAACGAAACGTCGCCTTCCTCTTTGCCCTCTCCCGGAGCGGGATGCCGTTTTCGAAGGTCCTGGCAACACTCGCTGAACACACTGCTGTCTACGGGGAAACGGCAAAGGAATTCCAGGTGACGATGAAAGACGTCGACCTCCTCGGGGCCGACCTGGTGACCGGTATCGAGCGCACCAGTCAGCGGACGCCACACGACGAACTCGACGAGTTCGCCGAAAACCTCGCGAGCGTCCTGCGAAGCGGCGGTTCGTTGACGGATTTCCTTCGGGATCAGTACGATTACTTCCAGGACGAGGAAAGTGCCCAACAGCAGCGGTTCATCGAATTACTCGGAGCCCTCGCGGAGGCGTATGTCACCGTCTTCGTCGCGGGTATGCTCTTTCTCATCACGATTCTGGTCGTGATCGGCTTGCTCCTCGGTGGGACCCTCGCCTTCCTGCAGGTCTTTGTCTATCTCATCCTCGGGTTGGCAAACATCGGCTTTATCGTGTATCTCGATACGATCACCGAGGACCAACCCAAGCCTGAACTGGATGACAAAGCGGGGACGACGCGTGGCTTCGTCTCGAGTCTGCCCGTCAGCGAGGACCCCGACCGGGGCGAGGAGACCGCCCAGGTCGAAAACTCGTATCGGCTGGCGATCGGGAGGCGGATTCGACCGATCCGGCGGGCACTCAGCAATCCCTCGCGGTTGTTGACGGATCGACCCAGTACCGTCCTGGCGCTCACGGTCCCGATCGGACTCGTCTGGCTTCTCCTGGCGTGGTGGCCGTCCATCAGTGCCGGCGTATTCGATCCGGGGATCCTCGATGATCCTTTCATCCGGGTTTCGCTTTTTGTCACTGGCACCTACGCGATTACGTACGAAGTCGGTCACCGCCGGATCAAGCGCATCGAGGCGGCGATTCCTGACTTCCTTGAGCGTCTGGCTGCGACGAACGAGGCCGGCATGTCGATGGTCGAGAGTTTCGGCCGGGTGGCCAGATCGGACCTGGGTGCGCTCTCGACCGAGATGCAACGCACCTGGGCGGACATCAAATGGGGGGCGCACATGGAAACCGCCCTCAACCGGTTCGAGCGGCGGGTTCGGACGCCCGCGATTACGCGAGTGACGACACTCACGACGAACGCGATGGGGGCGACCAATGACATCGGTCCGGTCCTGCGTATCGCTGCTGACGAGGCAAAATCCGCGCGGCGGCTCGAACGCGACCGGCGAAACGAGCTTCTCACCTACGTCGTCGTGGTGTACGTCGCCTTCTTCGTGTTTCTGGGTATTGTCCTCGCGCTCGATCAGGTGTTCATTCCGAGCATCCCGACGGGCATCGAAACCGGTGGTGGGGCGGTTCCCGGCGCGGGTGGCGGTCTCGGCGGCAGTCTCGGTGAGCTTACCGAAGCCACGAAGGAGCGATACAGTCTCGTCTTCTTCCACGCCGGCCTGGTCCAGGGGTACGTGTCGGGATTCGTGGCGGGGCAGATGAGCGACGGTCGCCTCCCGAGCGGCGCGAAACACGCAACCGCGATGCTCGGTATTGCCTACCTGGTCTTCCTCATTTTCGGATGACGGGCGACCGTTCTGCTCCCCCGCCGATCCGTCGCGTGTACGACCGGATTGGCTCTCATTTCTCGGCGACTCGTCGGTATCCCTGGACGGACGTCACCGACTTCCTCGAAACCGTCGACGGGACGGTCGGACTCGATATCGGGTGTGGCAACGGGCGGCACACCGAGGCGCTGGCGGAGCGGGTTGGGTCTGCGGTGGGGATCGACCTCTCTCGGACACTACTCGAAGCAGCGACGGACCGAGCCGATGCGCATGGCTTCGAGGCCGCCTTTCTCCAGGGGGATGCGACCGCGCTGCCAGTGGCTCCTCGCTCGATTGACGTTGGGCTCTATATCGCCGCGATTCATCATCTTCGAACCCGGACCGCACGACTCAGGAGTTTGAACGAGGTGGCGCGGGTACTTTCGGCTGACGGGCGCGCCCTCGTCAGCAGCTGGTGTACTGCCCACGATCGCTTCGAGCGCGAGCAGGCCTTCGACACGACGATCGACTGGACGTTGCCCGACGGCGAGACCGTTCCACGGTATTATTACATCTACGATCACGACACGTTCGTGGCCGACGTCGAGGCGAGTGAGCTCCAGGCGCTTGCGACCTGGATTTCCAAGGGAAACTGCTATGCGACGGTCGGGCCGAGATGAAACCTTTCTTATCCGGGGGTCACTTACGCTCTTTCGAGCGCCGGTGGTCTAGCGGTAGGACCTGAGCCTTCCAAGCTCATGGCCCGGGTTCGAATCCCGGCCGGCGCATATTTCTGCAGCCCAACCCGTCGAGCGACCCGTCGGTGTCGCGAGACGGTTGCCGGCCGAATATCGGCCCGGCGGGATTCGAATCACGCGAGGCGAGCGAAGCGAGCCTCGCCATCGGGTTCAAATCCCGGCCGGCGCACTCCCACTTTTTACGCGGGGCTGCAGAGCAG
>CAZVCA010000020.1:0-22736 GCA_964626045.1 uncultured Halobacteriales archaeon
AAATCGGTTGTATTTTACCCCGGGCCGACCGGCATCCCAGTATGCGTGCCATCAGGGAAAACGGGTGGGTGGAGGTCATCTCCGGGTCCATGTTTTCCGGCAAGACCGAGGAGTTGCTGCGACGCCTGCGCCGGACCGAAATCGCGGGCCAGCACGTCGCGGCGTTCACGCCGGCCATCGACGACCGCTACGGGGAGGCCGAACTTGGCTCTCATTCCGGGCACACCTGGGAAGCGACCGTCGTCGACAACTCCCCGGAGGGCGTCCGTTCGATCCCCGACCGGCTGAACGGAGAGTCAGTCGTCGCCATCGACGAGGCGAACTTCTTCCCGCCCGAGCTGGTGAAAGTCGTCGACGACCTGGCAAACGACGGTCGACGGGTGATCGTCAGCGGCACCGACCAGACCTTCCGCGGCGAGCCGTTCGAGCCGCTCGGGCAGTTGATGGCCAACGCCGAATACGTCGACAAGCTTCGAGCTATCTGTGCGGTCTGCGGGGAACCGGCGACGCGGAACCAACGCCTCGTCGGCGGGGAACCCGCACACGTCGACGAGCCGACGATTCAGGTCGGGGCCGAAGAGACCTACGAAGCCCGGTGTCGCAACTGCCACGAAGTGCGACGGGACTGAGTGGGCTTTCGACAAGCGTTTAGGAGTCCGGTTGTTCCCATACAGTACAAATGGGTACGTGTGTTATTTGTGGTTCACCCGCTGACGGCGACGTTTGTTCCACGCACGAGGAGGACGTGTTCTTCGAGTTCCGCGGAAGCAGAGCGAATCAGTTGACGCCCGATCGGTATTATCGGGGCACCGTCGACGGCTTTGCCGAATTCGGCGTGTTCGTGGACATCGGGCCTGTCACCGGTCTGTTGCATCGCAGCGAGATCCCCAAACGGCTGGAATCCCTCGAGTGGGAGTCCGGCGAGAGCGTGTTCGTCCAGGTTCTGGACGTCCACGACAACGGCAACATCGACCTGGGTTGGTCGCTCCGGGAGACCGAGCGGGAGTTCCGGGGGCGGCTCATCGACGATCCGGAGATCGGGAAACCGGTCCTCCCCGATCAATCCTCGGCGCCTGAGGAGACGGCTGAGGAGTCAACTCTGGGCGAACCCGAAGCCGTCGAATCGAATAGATCGGATACCGGCACGACGGACGGTGGGACCACCGAAGCGGCCGAGACATCCACCGGCGCCGACGATTCCGGACCCCAAGCGGGCGCGGAGACCGCGGTCGACGCGACCGAAGCGGTCGAGGACTCAGAAGCGGACGACACGCAAGAGGAGCCCGACGACGACTCGTCAACGGAACCGGAGGGAGAAATCACTCGACTGCCAGTGACGGAGCTCGAAACGGCCCTTGATTCGACTGTCGCCGTCGAAGGCACTGTGACGAACATCCGACAGACGGGTGGGCCGACGATCTTCGAGGTCGAAGACGAAACGGGCAGCGTCGACTGTGCAGCCTTCGAATCCGCCGGTGTCCGTGCCTATCCCGACGTCGAGACCGACGACGCCGTCCGTATCGTCGGCGTCGTCGAAGAACACCGAGGCGACCTGCAGCTCGAAACTGAGTCCCTTTCGGTCCTTTCGGGCGAGGACGCCACAACGGTTGCAAAACGTCGCGAAGACGCTGTCGCCGAACGGGCCGAACCACCGGAATCGTCCCTGCTGGTCGAGGACCCCTCGATCGAGGTTGTCTCGGAGGCCCTCCAGGAAGCGGCCACGACGATCCGTCGCGCGGTCATCGAATCCCGCCCGGTCATCATCCGCCACACGGCCACCCTCGATGGGTACGTCGGCGGTGCCGCGCTCGAACGCGCACTGCTACCGCTCATTCGGGCCGAACATGACAGCGCTGGCGCCGAATATCACTTCGTCGACCGCCGGCCGCTCGCGGACCCGATCTACGACATCGAAGCGGCGACCGGGGACGTGACGAACATGCTCGAAGCGGCCGATCGCCACGACGAAACGCATCCGCTTTTCGTCCTGGTTGATGCCGGTTCGACGCTGGAATCCGTCGACGGGCTCTCCCTGCTTTCGACCTACGACGCCGGGAGTGTCGTCGTCGACGGGGGCTACGCCGACGAGGACGCGACCGAGGCCGCGGACACTCTCGTCAGTCCGACGGCAGCTGGCGGCGGTCCGGTCTCAACAGGCGTGCTCGGCACCCACCTCGCAGCGCTGGTCAACGACGAGGTGAGAGTGGACCTCGCCCACCTGCCCGCGACGAGTTTCTGGACCGAACCCCCCGAAGAGTATGCCGCGCTCGCGACCGATGCGGGCTACGAGATGGCGACCATCGAGGACATTCGAAACGCCGTCGCGCTGGAAGCCTACTACCAGTCCTACGAGGACAAGCGCGAACTCATCGCCGATCTGTTCTGGGATGCGGGCAACGAGTCGCTTGCGGCACCGCTCAGCGAGCAGTTCGAGACCAAGTTCCAGACGGAACTCGAGACGGCCCAGCCCCACGTCCAGCGCCGGGTCGAAAACACGGTGACGATCGACGTGCTCGACGTCGCCGCCTACACGCATCGCTATGACTTCCCGCCGACTGACCTCCTGCTCGCAGAACTCCACCGACAGGACGACGGCGACCAGGCAGCGACAGTGACCATCGCACTCGACGAGGACGAACTCTTCATCGAGCGCTCGACGGCCCTGGACGTGCGGGCCATCGGCGAGGCCGTCGCCGACCGTCTGCCCGACGCAGGCGTGACGCCACGAGGCGGGCGCGACGGTCGGATCGAGTTCCTCGCCGGCCGACGGGACCAGGTTCTGGAGGCCGTCATCGAGGAAGTCTCGGCCTGGCTGGGCTGAACGACACCCTTTTTGGCGCCTCTCCGCTCGAACGGATATGGAACAGGCCGAGGAGCAACGGTTCGAAGCGGCCTGTGCGGCTATTATCGACCGGATCATCGCTGGCGAAGTCGATCGGGAGGACCTCGAGCAAGCGAAACTCGATGCCTGTGGGACCCATGCGTCGCCGAAGGTTCCCACGAACGGCGAACTGCTCGAAGCGGCACCTGCTGAAAAACGGGAGCAGGTCGAGCCAGTACTGCGGCGGAAACCCGTCCGAACGGCCTCCGGTGTCACACCGGTGGCGGTGATGACCAGTCCGGAGCCATGTCCACACGGTAAGTGTCTCTACTGTCCAGGTGGGCCGGCCTCGGAATTTTCCTCGGCGCAAAGCTACACCGGCCACGAGCCAGCGGCGGCCCGGGCCGAACAGAACGAGTACGATCCCTACGGCCAGGTGCGGCTCCGACTCGCCCAGCTCCGCCACATCGGGCACCCCGTCGACAAGGTCGAGCTGATCGTCATGGGCGGCACGATGACCGCGCGGGACCCCGACTATCAGAAATGGTTCGTCAGACGGGCGATCCAGGCGATGAACGAGTTCGATCCCGACGATCCACCCGAACCCACCGAAGGCGAGAGTTTCGAACAAGATAGCGAGGAAATCGTCGACAAACCGCTCGAGGACGTACTCGCGACGAACGAAACCGCCGCCGTGCGAAACGTCGCGACGACCTTCGAAACGAAACCGGACTGGTGTGGCCCCGAACAGATCGACCGGATGCTCCGACTCGGGGTGACGAAAGTCGAGGTCGGCGTCCAGACGACCTTCGAAGCGATCAATCGCGAGATGCATCGCGGCCACGGCGTACAGGACGCCATCGACGCCAGTCGGCGGCTGCGGGACGCCGGCTTCAAAGTCGGCTTTCACATGATGCCGGGCCAGCCCGGTAGCTCCGTGGCGATGGCGAGAGAAGACGGGAAGCGTCTCTTTGCGGACCCGAGCTGGCGGCCGGACTACCTGAAGATCTACCCGACGCTGGTCGTTCGGGGGACCCGGATCTACGACATGTGGCGCGAAGGGGCGTACGAACCCCTCGACAACGAGCAGGCGGCCGAGCTGGTCGCGGACATCAAGGCCGACCTACCGCCCTACGTCAGGCTCCAACGAGTCCAGCGGGATATCCCGGCTGACTTTATCGACGCGGGGGTCTGGAAGTCGAACCTGCGCCAGTTGGCACGAAAGCGGATGGAGGCGACCGGCGACACCTGTGACTGCATCCGCTGTCGGGAAGTCGGGATGAACGACGAGACGCCCGAAACGGTCTCCATGCAGACCCGGACATACGAAGCCGGGGGTGGCACGGAACAGTTCATCAGTTTCGAGGACGAGGACCAGGACCTCCTCGTCGGATTCATCCGCCTCCGGTTCCCGGGGGACCCTCGTCGGGGGGAACTCCAGGATGCTGCCATCGTCCGCGAGCTCCACGTCTACGGGAACGAAGTCGGGCTCGGCGACACCGGCGATGACTTCCAGCACCAGGGCTACGGGAAGGATTTAGTCCACGAAGCGGAACGGCGAGCCCGGGAAGCGGGATACGCCAAACTCGCTGTCATCGCCGGCGTCGGGGCGCGGGAGTACTACCGGGAGGAACTCGATTACGAGCAGGACGGCCCCTACGTCAGCAAATCGCTTGGCTAAAGAGGGCGGATCGGCACGCTTTACGGGGCGAACAGGTGGCCACCGCCGACAGGCCTTCGATTGTCGAGGCTGGCGGCCCGCTGCCGCCTGCCTGACACGACATGTCATCAGTCCCGACGCGATGGGCCACACTCCCGCGAGACGCGTCGGGTTCTCGAATCGGGGATAGGTCGGGTTGGTCCGATCCGCAGTGATAAACCCTCGGACGGCTCGCTCTGCGGGACCGATGGTCCTAACCACCTGGTGGGATTGTACATAGGCATGGATCCGAAGCGGGAAATCACGAGTGTCGGGCTGGTCGCCCTCGTCGGGGAGCTGGGCGCCTACACCGGCGCGACGGTGGACAAGGCCTACCTCTACGAGGACAGCCTCGTCCGGCTCAAAATGCGGGATTACGAACGGGGGCGCATCGAATTGTTGGTACAGGTCGGGGAGCAAAAACGCGTCCACGTCACCGAACCGGAGTTCGTCCCCGCCGCCCCCGACCGGCCGCCGAACTTCGCGAAAATGCTTCGGAATCGCATCGCCGGCGCGGACCTGGCGGCGGTCTCCCAGCACGGCTTCGATCGAATCCTCGAGTTCGAATTCCGCCGGGGCGACGCGGACACGACGATCGTCGCGGAGCTGTTCGGGGAAGGGAACCTCGCTGTCCTCGACGAGAGTGGGGCCGTGGTCGATTCGCTCTCGACGGTTCGCCTGCAGTCCCGGACCGTAGCCCCCGGAGCCCAATACGGCTTCCCCGAAACCCGAATCAACCCCCTCGACATGGACCGTGACACGTTCGGGCGGGCCATGGCCGAGTCGGATACGGACCTCGTTCGGACGCTTGCGACCCAGCTCAACCTCGGTGGCACCTACGGCGAAGAACTGTGCACCAGGGCAGGGGTCGAGAAAACAAAACCGATCGACGACGCCGAGGAAGCCGACTTCGATCGCCTCTACGAGGAGATGCGCGAGCTACTCGACCGCCTCCGGGAGGGAGCCACCGAACCGCGGCTCTATCGGGAAGACGGCGACCCAGTCGACGTCACGCCGGTCCCGCTCGAAGCGTACGCCACCCTCGAAAGCGAGGCCTTCGAGTCGTTCAACGAGGCCCTCGACACGTATTTCCGCTCGCTTGCGGCGACAGAAAGCGAACCGGAGACTGGAAGTGAATCCACTGGCCCGGACTTCGACACCGAGATCGAACGACGAAAGCGGATCATCGAGCAACAGGAGCAGGCGATCGAGGATTTCGAGGCCGAAGCCGACGCCGAGCGCGAAAAGGCCGAACTCCTCTATGCGAACTACGAGCTCGTCGACGAGATTCTCGAAACAGTGCGGGAGGCCCGATCGGCAGGGCACCCGTGGGCCGATATCGAAGCGCGGCTGGCTGACGGCGCAGAACAGGGAATCGAGGCAGCCGAAGCCGTCACCGGCATCGACGAATCCGAGGGACGCGTCCGGATCGTGATCGAGGGATCCGAGATCTCCCTCGACCCGCAGTCGGGCGTCGAGAAAAACGCCGATCGGCTCTACACCGGCGCCAAGGAGATCGAATCCAAACGCGAGGGGGCCCTGGAAGCCATCGAAAACACGCGGGAAGAGCTTGCAGCCCTCGAAAAGCGGCGCGAGGAGTACGTCGAAACCGAGACGAGTGAGGAAGAGGAGGAGCCGAAAGACCGCGACTGGCTCACCCGCGAATCCGTCCCGATTCGGAAACCCGAGACGTGGTACGATCGCTTCCGCTGGTTCCGAACGAGCGACGGCTTTCTCGTCCTCGGCGGGCGTGACGCGGACCAGAACGAGGAGTTAGTCAGCAAGTACATGGAACCCGCCGACCGCTTTTTCCACACCCAGGCCCACGGCGGTCCGGCGACAGTCCTCAAGACGAGCGAACCGAGCGAACCGGCACGGGACGTCGAGATACCGGAGCGGAGCCTGGCGGAGGCCGCCCAGTTCGCGGTCACCTTCTCGACGATCTGGAAGCAGGGACAGTACAGCGGCGACGTTTACATGGTCGATGGCGATCAGGTCTCGAAGACCCCGGAAAGCGGGGAGTACCTCGAAAAAGGCGGCTTTGCCGTTCGCGGGGACCGGACGTACTTCGAGGACACCCCCGTGGGCGCGGCCGTCGGCATCAGCTGTGAACCCGAAACGCGGGTCGTGGGCGGCCCCCCGGAGCCGATCGAATCCCAGGCCGAAACGGCGATCCGAATCGAGCCGGGCCGCTATGCCCAGGGAGACGTCGCCAAGCGGCTCTACCGGGAGTTCCGCGAGCGCTTCGCGGACACCACACTCGTGCGAAAGGTGGCAAGCCCCGACGAGATCCAGAAGTTCATGCCGCCGGGAACCAGCCGCATCAGCGACTGAAAGGGAATCCACTTACGCCGAGACGATGTAGGACCGCTCATGCACGTTCGGGAGTGGGCCCAGCGGGAGGCGGGCCGCGAGGCAGTCAGTCTGGTTCCCGAGAGCCTCGATGACCTCTGGCACCTGACCTACGTCATCGAGCCGGGTGATCTGGTGGCTGGGGACACCCACCGGCGCATCCAGCGCACCGAGGACAACATGCGTGATACCGGTGGCGAGCGGGAACATATGCACGTCACCCTCGCGGTCGAGGACGTCGATTTTCACCAGTTCTCGAACCGGCTCCGGGTCGGTGGCACTATCGAGGACTGTTCGCGGGAGGATCAACTCGGGCTCCATCACACGATCAACGTGGAGGAACACGACACGATCGAAATCGAGAAACACTGGCAGCCGGATCAACGGGAGCGGATCGAGGAGGCCGAGGCGGCAACCGACCAGCCGACTGTCGCCATCGCAACCGTCGCGGAAGGCGAGGCCCACGTTCATACGGTCGCCCAGTACGGTGTCGACGAATACGTCTCATTGACGAGTACGACCGGCAAAGGCGAATATACGGGCGGACGGGACGAACTGTTCGAAGAACTCGCCGACGCGCTTGGCCACCTGGACGCGGACGCCGTGATCCTCGCCGGCCCTGGATTCACCAAACAGGACGCCCTCGAGCACATCGAAGAACACCCCAACGTCACCGATACCGTCTCAGTCGTCGACACGAGCGCGGCAGGTGGGCGGGGCGTCCACGAAGTCCTCAAGCGGGGCGCCGTCGCCGATGTTCGCCGAGACACGCGCATCGCAGCAGAGTCGGCCGCAATTGACGAATTGACCGCGCGCATTGGGGGCGACGGCGCGGCCGCCTACGGTATCGATGCCGTCGCCGAGGCGACCGACTATGGAGCCGTCGAGACGCTTTTGATCTTGGACGAGCGGCTTCGCGAGGAACGCGCCGGCGACGGCGACTGGGACGTCGACGCGAACGACCTGATCCAGCAGGTCGAAAACCAGGGCGGTGACATTACCGTCTTCTCCCACCAATTCGATCCGGGCCGTCAGCTCAAAAATCTCGGTGGCATCGCGGCCCTGCTTCGCTACCCGATCAACTAGATCCCGATCTGCATCCCGTCGTTGGCGACCAGGACCTCCCCGTCGAATTTCCTCTCGATCGTATCGACCATCTCGCGATGGTGGCCATCAGTCTGTGGGTAGAGATGGGTGAGATACACGCGGTCGAGGGCAGCCTCGGCGAGGACACGGCTCAATTTCGTCGGAGTCGTATGCGCGTCTTCCTCGACTGTATCCGGGAAGGAACAATCATGCACGAGCACCGAGCCGACCTCGGCGAAATCGATCAGGCCCTGGAACTCCTTCGTATCGCCGGTGATGGTGAGACGGTCCTCGAACCGATACCCGAGGCCGTCCATCGAATGGCGCGTCTCCATGGCCGTGACGTCGAAGCCGGCGACGGTCGCTGCCCCCGCGTCGATTTCCCGGACGGCAAGCGTGAGGCGGTCCGCGAGGTACTGATGGACATCCAGCAACCCATCGACCAGCGCCTGTGTTCCGGGCGGGCCGACGACCGTGAGTCGGTCGTGCCCGGCTAACCACCGCGCCTTGTAGAGTGGCATGAGATCGGCGACGTGATCCAAATGGAGGTGTGTCAAGAGGACCGTATCGACCCCTTCGTAGCCGAGGTCGGTGCCGGCCAGCCGATGGACGACACCGCTGCCGGCGTCGACGAGAAGCGTGCGGGCACCATCCTGCAGGAGGTGGCCCGTTTGGACCCGGTCCGCCGTCGGCATGGCGGAGCCGGTGCCGAGAAAGGTGAGTTGCATAGCGGCGTTCGTGACGCCCCGGAGAAAACGGTTGGGACTCAGTCGACGATCGTGTCCGAGGCTGTGCTCCTCACCACGTCGGTCGGTCACCCGCGGCCAACAGCTACAACCCCCCGCGGCTCATACCGCCGGCTGAATGGGTACGGAGCCGACCGACGCCGGTCCCGATCCCGACACGGTCCCCGACGGTGACCTCCTCCAGACACTCGAACCCGCCGTCCGGGACTGGTGGCGCGACCAGTTCGGCGAGTTCGTCGGGGCAAACGGCGGCTACTTTACCCCACCACAGCGGGAAGCGATTCCCCACATCGAAGCGGGCGATCACACGCTCATCGCCAGCCCCACCGGGTCGGGCAAGACCCTTGCCAGCTTCACCGCGATTATCAACGAGCTGTTCGTTCGTGAGCGGACCGACGGCCTCGAGAATACCGTCTACTGTCTGTACATCTCCCCCCTGAAATCTCTCGCCAACGACATTCATCGAAATCTGACGGAACCGCTTTCTGGGATCTACGAGCGCCTCGAGGAGCAAGGCGAGGACGTCGCGGAAATCCGCCACGCGATTAGACACGGCGACACGGACACGGCCACCCGCCAGGCGATGCTGGAGGAAACCCCACACATCCTCAACACGACCCCCGAAACCCTCGCCATCCTGCTCAATTCACCGAAATTCAAGGAGAAACTCCGCAGCGTCGAATACGTGATCGTCGACGAGATCCACAGCCTCGCGGACAACAAACGCGGGACCCACCTCGCCGTCAGCCTGGAGCGGCTCCAGGCCCTCGCCGACGGCGAACCGACCCGGATCGGGTGTTCGGCGACCGTCGAACCGCTCGAAGAGATCGGGGACTTTCTCGTCGGGTCCGAGGACGGATCCCCCCGGGACGTCGAACTGGTCGACACCCGGTTCATGCGGGACTACGACATCGAACTCCTGACCCCGGCCGCCGACCTCGTCGAAACCCCCCGCTCGACGATTCAAGAGCAGTTCTACGAGCAGTTGGCCGCCTTGATCGACGACCACGACAGCACGCTGGTGTTCACGAACACCCGCTCCGGAGCCGAACGGGTGCTCGAAAACCTGCGTGAACGGGGGGACGTCGATGAGGAGCGCTCGGGCGCCCATCACGGCTCCCTCTCGAAGGGACGTCGGCAGGACGTCGAAACCGGACTCAAGGAAGGTACCCTCGACGTGGTGACGACCTCGACCAGCCTGGAGCTGGGGATCGACATGCCACATATCGACCTGGTCGTGCAGGTCGGGTCCCCGAAGTCCGTCGCCGCGCTCCTCCAGCGGGTCGGCCGAGCCGGCCACCAGCTCGGGGAAACGGTGACAGGCCGGGTCTTCGCGCTCGACCCCGACGAGCTGATCGAATGCACGGTGATGCTCGAGCGAGCCGAAGCCGGGTTCGTGGACAGCGTCCACATGCCCGAGCGGGCACACGACGTCGCCGCCCAGCAGGTCTACGGGATGGCGATCAACGGCCCTCGACCACTCGAGGAGGTACAGCAGATCCTCACGCGAGCCTACCCATATAGTGAATACTCGGAGGCGGAATTCGAGCAGTTATTGGCGTACCTCCGGGCGGACTACGAGGGAATGGAGGACCGCAACGTCTACGCGAAGGTCTGGGTCGACGAAAACGACCCACCTGACGGCGAGCACCACTATCCCGAGTTCGCGGTCGGCAGGGAGCTGATCGGGAAACGGGGCCGACTGGCCCGGATGATCTACATGACGAACATCGGCACGATCCCGGACTCCTTCTCGTGTGATGTCTTCGTCCGTGGGGAAGACCAGTGGGTCGGGGATCTGGACGAGGACTATCTGGACACCCTCGATCCCGGGGACGTGTTCGTGCTGGGTGGTCAGCGCTACGAATACGTCTATCGCCGCGGCTCGAAGGTCTACGTCGAACGGACCAGCGCCCGGGCGACAGTGCCTTCCTGGTACTCCGAGCGATTGCCCCGATCCTATGACCTCGGGAAGGAAATCGCCCGATTTCAAAAGCAACTGATCGAGGTGCACGAGGAGGGGCGGGCAGCCCTGCGGCGGATGCTCCGGCACCTGCCGATCGACGAAAACAGTGTCCGGGCCCTCTCCCGCATGATCTCCCGACAGATCACGTACGCGGGGCCCCGGAGCATCACCACCCCCGATCGATTGGTCGTGGAACACGTGACCGATCACGAGGAGTACCGTCGCCGGTATTACGTTAGATCGCCATACGGCCGGCGGTTCAACGACGGGCTCTCGCGGATATTGGCCCACCAGGTCGCGGCGGAGGCGACGGCAAACGTCACGATTGCCGTCGACGACACCGGCTTCACGCTCTCGATGCCGCTCAATCGCAAAATAGACCTCCTCGGCTTGATAGAATCGACCGCTCCCGAGGACGCCAGAAACCTGCTCGAAGCCGGTCTCGAAGGCACCGACCTGCGCGAGCGCTATTTTCGCATCAATGCGACCCGCTCGCTCATGATTCTCAAACGGTACAAGGGCCACGAAAAATCGGCCAGCCGCCAACAGGTCTCCGCGGAAATGTTGCTGGGCTTTGCCGAGGACCTCGAGGACTTTGCCGTCCTCGCGGAGACACATCGCGAGATCATCGAGGATAAGCTGTACCTGAGCGGCATCAGGGAGGTTCTGGGTCGGATCCAACGAGGAGACATGGCCGTCGAATCGATCACCCTCGATTCCCCGAGTCCGCTCTCCTTCGGCCTGGCGACCCTTTCTGCCAGCGACGTCGTGCTCGCCGAGGACGAAGACAAAGCGCTCCGGGCGTTTCACGACCGGGTGACAGCGGCGATCGAGGCGGCGGCCGAGGATTAGCTTAGATCTGCATGCCGGAACCGAAGGTAGCCACCGAAAAGCGGGAGGCCCGTCCAGAGGACAAGGATAAGCAGGAATACTGGGGCGTCGAGAAACGCGGGAACCTCGCCACCGATCCGCGCTATGAGGGCTCCATCGGTTTCCAAGAGGACCCGCTGAACGAGGGCATTATAAGCCCCTGAGGGGCTTGCTCCTTGGACCAGAACGAACCAGCCCGGAACGACTGCCCCTGGCATCGAGCCGGTGACAAGCACGTGGAGACCCTGGGGAACGAGATCCCAGAGGAGCGTGAGCCCGAGATAGGCCCCAACCGCCAGTGTCATCGCTCGTGAACGCTTCGCGGTCACTGCCGAGATGCCGATCGCGATGCCGACGAAACTGATCCCCAACGTCGCAGAGAGAAGCGTCACGACGAGGAAATCCACAAGCGGGAAATCGGCGTAGAGGGCCGCCGTCACAACACCGGAAACGGCAAACCCGAGAGCGATACCGATCCCGACGACGGCCGCTCGGCCGAGGAACTTCCCGACGAGCACGTCACGACGGGTTGGGGGCAATCCGAGCAACACCTTCAGGCTGCCCGACTCCCGTTCGCCGGCGATGGCGAGATAGCCGGCGATCAACGCCATAATGGGCACGAGCATGGCGGCGAACTGGGATGCACCGCCGATTGCGGTGACGGCATCGCCGTCGACCCCGGGGATGAGACGCATGACGGCTGCGGCGAGTGAGGTCATCCCCGCGATGAGGATCACGATCGCCCAGAGCATGAGCGAGCGGCGGGCGTCAGCGAACTCCTTGCGAGCGATCACGGCCCAGGTCATCGGTCGACCCCCTCCGAACCGTCATGAGCCCCCGTCGTCGCCGCAAATAGGTCCTCGAGCGAGGAGGTTTCGGTTTCGAAGTCGAGAATGGTCGCTCCGGCCGCCCGAACCGCATCGATGAGCGCCATTTTCGCTGCCGGATCGATGATCGTGGCCTCGATTTGGGAACCTCGTACCCTCACGGCAGCCACCCCGTCGATCGACTCCAAGTCGATCGATTCCGGGACCTGGGCGACGGTGAGGTAGAGCTTCGATCCGGTCCCGAGGGTTTCACGCAACCCATCGATCGTGTCGATCGCGACGAGCTGGCCGTCCTGCAGGATCGCCACCCGGTCACAGACGGCCTCGACCTGGCTCAAAATGTGACTCGAGAAAAACACCGTCTTGCCGCGGTCGGCATGCTCACGGGCGATCTCGCGAACGAGGCGAACACCGTTTGGATCGAGCCCGGCTGAGGGTTCATCGAGGATGAGCAGGTCTGGATCGCCGACCAGTGCTACCGCCAGCGCGAGTCGCTGCCCCATCCCTTTCGAGTAGTCGCCAGCGGGCCGTGACGCCGCCTCCGCAGAGAGTCCAACCCGTTCGAGGAGGGTCGCCGGGTTCTCCTCGGCCCCTTTGAGGTCGATCGCGTACCTGAGATGCTCCAATCCTGTGAGCCGGTCGTACAGGCCATATCCGTCCGGGAGAATCCCCACGCGTTCGTGAATCGCCTGGGTTTCGGTCCGGCTGTCGTGCCCGAGCACCGTCGCGGTCCCGGCGGTCGGTCGGACGTAATCCATCAGCACGTCGATCGTCGTCGATTTGCCGGCCCCGTTCGGCCCGAGAAAACCGAATATTTCCCCGCTCTCGATCGTGAGATCGAGATCGTCGACGGCCAGCACGCTCCCGTAGCGTTTGGTCAACCCGGCGATCTGGATGGCGGGCGGCCCACCGCCGCTCGATCGGTCGTGAGACCGCCTGCCAGCATTCTCGGTTCGCATGTCATTACTACGGAGGGGCGGTATATTTCGATACCGGTCACCTCCGTCACACGGCAGGCTTGACGGTCGGCCCAACCCCTCAAACCGTTTCTCAGCCGGTGAGAAGTAGAGCCCACACGATATAACCGACGGCGCGTAGGGTCGGTATGGTCGCAAAAATAACCCTTTTCGAACCGCACTTCGACGGCGCTCAAATCGGTCCGGCTACGATCGGAATGGAGGAGAAAGCCGATGTTGCTGATGCTGTTGAATCCGTTGATAAAGCCAGTACAGACGCGAAATCCCGCTCGTTTGGCCGACCACCGCTCCAGCTCGCGGTGGGCCTTGGCATCGTTTTCAGCGTCATCGCAGCCGGGATCCTCGTGAGGCGGCGGCGAGCGAAGCCGACAGACGAGTCGAGAGATTCGGACACCTCGTCGGGAATCGAAGCCACGCTAGTCGAGGAACAGGTGACAGCGTAACCCGACGATGAGGGGTAAATCCATCGCGATTGCGGGCGTCATCGCTGTCACGACCTTCTTCCTCGTCGGGATCGCCGTCACCGCGTCACTCGAACCACGGATCGAGTTTTCCCTATTCGTTGGCCTACCGGCCGGGTTCCTCGGGGGCGTCATCGCGGGAGCCGGGACCTTGTACTGGCTCGCGAAGGACGAGCAAACCGCACACGTCATCGCGGGAAGCCTCGCCTGGTTCCTCATCGGATTCGTCGGCTCGATGGGGATCCTGTTGGTCGGATTGAACGGGTCGATGCTGATCTCGTCGGGAATCGCTGCAGTGGTCGGAATCATCGCTTCAGGACTTGCCTACGGGCGACTCACCACAGGTCACAAGCGAACGGACCCACTGAGTTCATAACGTCGCAGGCTCGATTGTGACAGTTTCTGACACGATTGTGGAGCTTTCATGTAGATATCGTTATGCATTATCGCTGTCTCTCTACCGTATGGACCCTGGCATATACCAGACGATCACGACCGTTTCGATTCCCGTACGGGCAGCTACCTACCCGCTCGGATTGTGGGTTTTCATGGCGCTCGTCGCCGTCCTCAACGGCGGTTTCAGAGAACTGGTGCTCGTCCCCCGAATCGGCTCGTATCCCGGCCACGTTCTCAGTACGGCCCTTCTCGTCAGCGCCATTCTCGGGCTTAGCTACCTGTTCTTTCGAACCATCGCGATCCCGTACGATGTCGGCCAACTCATGGTCATAGGCGCCGGCTGGGTCGTCCTGACAGTCGTCTTCGAATTCCTGGTCGGTCACCTCGAGGGGACTCCGGTCTCCGTCACCCTCGGCCAGTATAACGTCCTCGCCGGCCAGGTCTGGATCGCTGTTCCCCTGGCGCTTTTGGTCACACCCCTTGCCTTCGGCTGGCACCTGTCCGGCTGATCACTGCGTTGCCCAATCGAGCATCCGCGCGTACAGGTCTTTACTCCGCAGGGCGGCCGGATCTCCGATCAATACGAGGGCCTTTTTCGCCCGGGTCAGCGCCACGTTCAGGCGCCGTTCGTCTTCGAAGAGCGGACCGTCTAACTGCCCCGTTGCCACGAAGGACACGAGCAGAATTTCCGTACTCGATCCCTGGAACCGGTCGACGGTGTCGACGGTCACACCCGCTTCTACCATCGGCTCGATCGTCGAGACCTGGGCCCTGAAGGGGGCGATCACGCCGATTTGCGAGGGGTCTGCACCGGCCTCTATGTAGGCTGAGACGATGTCGGCGACCCGGGTTGCTTCCGCTTTGTCCGTATGCGAGGTATCCGTTCCCTCGACCGAGACGAACTCGACACCGTCGAAAACATTCGTCTTGTCCGGGTCGATGCCCAGATCGGCGACCCGTTGCCCGGCGACCGAGGCCGTCGCCGGTCGGAGCGCGCCGTCGTAGAACTCCCGCGAGGGAAAGGCCTGAATCCGCTGGGACATCCGATACTGGCGGTCGAGCATGACCGCAGCGTCGGGATACTGGGACACGAGGCGCTCGAAAAGCGAGGTTTGGAGTGGTGTATCGGCCTGCACGACCGGGGGCAGTTGGCGATGATCGCCGACCAAAACGAACCGATCGCCGCGATTGATCGCGGCGAGCGTATCAGGTTCAGTGAGTTGACTCGCCTCGTCAACCACGACGACGTCGAAGGATTGAGAGCGCATGACCCGGGAGCCACATGACGCTGTTGTGGCGGCCACGACGGGTGCCGATTCCAGTGTGGCTGCTCGCTCGGCGGGGTCACCAGCCGATTCGAGTCGCAGGTGGGCCATATCCTCGCGGACACCCGACTCGGTCCCCATTCTGACGACGTTCTCGTAGCCCTGTTCGAGAAGTGCCTCGAGGGCGTTGTCCACGGCACGGTTCGTGAACGCCGAGAGGAGGACCCGCTGGTCCCGCTCAACGAGCGCCCGAACGAGCCGAGCGATCGTGTAGGTCTTTCCCGTCCCCGGCGGGCCATGAATCAGGGCGAGGTCCTCGGCCCGGAGCGCCCGATTGACCGCTCGGTTCTGGGCAGGGTTGTTCGACACCAGCTCCGCGGTCGGGCCGGAGAATTCGGGCTCGCGCCGTCCGAACAGCACGTCACGGCGTTTCGAATCTCCCTTGAGCAACCCATCGTGGAGGGCGGTCAGCATGCGATCGACCGAGAATTCAGAGGGATACACGTCCAGCCGGCGGAGGTCGAGTGGTTCGTCGGCGGTCACCACGACCTGGTTGCCGAGTTGTTCGACGTAAGCGAGTTCCGCGTGCCCGTCGATCGGGTCCCCGTCGCTGGCCATGACCCGATCCCCTTCCCTGATCTTCGAGACGGTCCCGGGCGGCCGTTCGGCCCGAAGACGCCATCGGCCACTCGGGAGCTGTTCGCGCCCGACCGGTTCGAGATCGATCAGTGCTCGATCGGCGTCGGCCCGTTCGGCCGGGCTCTGGGTCCAGAGCTTCGCGTACTCGCGATGGATTTCCCGACGTTCGGCCTCGATCCCGGCGTACTGCTCCTTGAAATAGTCACGCTCGGCTGCCGGCAGCGGTTCGCCGACAGAGCCGGCTTTGGATTCCTGATCGAGCCGGCCCGAGACGACCAGGCAGGTGTCTTGCTCGAAGCAGTATTTGCAGGTCGCATCGCCCTCGTACCCGGTCGGCACCGACGAATCGAACTCCATCGCCGCGATCTCGTTGCGTGTCCTGAGGACGAAATTCATGAGGCCGTCGCTGATCGTGAAATCCTTCGCTGGGGAGAGATCACCCGCATCCTCCTCGAGGGCCGCGTTTTTCGTATACAGGAGCGTGCCGGTGTCCACGTCTACGCCCTCCTCGGTCAGTAAGAGTGCATAGGCGGCCGCCTGAATCTTGTCCTGAAAGCGGGGGTCGCGATTCGTGTTCTTGCCAGTTTTGAGTTCCACCGGCGTGCCGCGGCGGATCGCGTCACAGCGCCCTTTGATGCCGTAGGTGTCACTGAGCAGGGTCACCTCCGAACGCCACGAATCCGCCTCCAAGCGACCCTGTTCGAGCCAGGTTTCGATGGCTTTGGCGTTGGTCCGGACGTCTGTGACCACCGACTCACGATCCCGCCCCAGCAACCCGAGTTCGAGACCGGCTGCAGACACCTGGTTGTCCACGCTCGTTTCGAGGTCGACACCCCGGAGGAGGTCGCCGAACACCTCGTGGACAATGGTTCCTTTCGTCACGGGATATTTGAGCGGCAACCCCCCGATCTTGTTGAGATAGTAGAGCCGCGGACACTGCACCCACGAACGGATGGCCGTCACGTCGACCAGGAAGTCCGGTTCGACCACGACCCGCGAGTCGGGAGTCGTGGCCAATCCCTCGCCGGATTCGACCAACTCCGTTCCGAGCAGTTCCATCCCGGGTTCGAGAATCGACGCCGTTTCGGCCCAGTCGCCGGTGAGGGTGATCGAAACAGCTTCCCCGTCGACACGAACCGTGACTGACGGGTTGTCCCCGTCCCGACCGGTCCGTTCCGCGGTTTGCTCCTCGAGAGCCGTAACGATCCCGCGACGCTTCACGACCGGTGGGATGGGTGCCGGGCCGAAAACGATGTCGTTCCTCAGCCCCCGTCCCCGGCAGAAACCCGTTGCAACCAGCGGGACGGAGTCTCCAACTCACCCGTCCTGGGAAGCTGTGTGGGCGCCGTCCAGACCTGCGCGGCGGCCTCGATACCGCGCTCAGCGACGACTGTCTCGAAGAAGGCGCGGCCGCGCTCGTACTGCGCCCGCTTGACGTCCAGCCCCAGGATTTTGGAGACGAGCTGGTCGATGAGCCCGCCCGAGGCTCGACGCTCGTCCAACTTCCGTCGAAGGTCCGCCGACGGGCGGTCAAAGGCCTCGTCCATGAGCAGTTCGGCGTATCCTTCCACGACCGCCATCACCCGGTTGAGTTCGGCGTATGTCTCGCGTGGTATGGATCCGGCGGCAAGCGCTCGGACGATCTCCATGACCCGCTCCTGGAGATACGAGCGCAGCCAGGGAGCGGCGCCGAACTCGGCGGCGTGGGTCACCTCGTGAAACGCGATCCACCGACGGAATCGATCCACCGGTACCGAGAGTTCAGCCGCCCCGGCAGCGATGTTCGGATGGAGGATGTACAACCGCGGGTCGGCCCCCTCTGCGAACAGCCGTGGATCGTACTGTCCCAGAACCCGCCTCGAGAGGTACGCCATCGAACCGGCCACCGAGGCCGTATTGAGCGGCCCGGTGATCGTCGACAGTGTCGCCTGTTCGGTGGCAAGCGGCTCGAACCCGGCCTCGAGCATGCTCGCGACCTGCTCGATCCAGTGGTGCCGGTTGAGGACGGTCACCGTCTCCGGGACCGGGAACTCGATCCCCGAAACCGCCGTTATCTCGCGTTTGGCGGCCCGGATCGAGCTCGCATAGTGATCGCGGACGGCTTCGGACCGATCGAGATTCCCTGGTGTGGTCAAGTCACGGGCCGCCGCTTGGGCCGCCCTCCAATCGACGCCCCCTCCCGTGTCTGCGCCGACGATCGCCTCGGCGGCCCCGATCGGATTCATACGACAGTTCGGGCGCGAAGCGAGGAATGGCTTGTGGCTGACCAGTAGCTTGAAAGCCGTCGATAGAATATTCGATACGCAATGGGCGCCAGCCATTCCTTCCTCGAGGATCCCGCGGACACGCGGGAAGCCATCATGCAAGCGACCTACACTGCGCTCTGTGAACATGGCTACGCCGGTCTGACCATCGCCCGGATCGCTGAGGACTTCGAGAAGAGCAAATCACTGCTCTACCATCACTACGACAGCAAGGACGACCTTCTGCTCGATTTCTTGTCGTTCATGCTCGAAGAGTTCGAGCAGACCGTTCCGGCCGAGGAATCCGAGTCAGCGACCGAGCGACTGGCCAGGGTGTTCGACCATTCACTGGACGACGTACCGGAAGAGGGCTCACTCGAATTTTTGCGAGCCGTGGTCGAACTCCGAGCCCAAGCCGCCCACGACGAGCGATTTCGGGACCACTTTACCGACAATGACCGAGTGGTCCACGACCGACTGGTGAACATCATCGAGGCTGGCATCGAGGCAGGGGAGTTTCGTGAGGTGGATCCGGAGCAGGTGGCGGCGATGCTGCTGGCAACACTGTCGGGGGCGATGAACCAACGAGCGACCTCCGAGATCGATCGGGAAGCGGCCATTCGCCGGGAACTCGACCGATACCTGACTGACCTGCTCGCGGCGGACTAAGCACTCACAAACCGCGCCGGGTTTCTCAGCAGCCTCTCCACCTCAACAGTGGAGATTCAATTTCGAATCGAGCACGCCGGCGACTTTGGTCACTGCAAAGGCAAGCACCGTCGCCGCGATGGAGACGGCGAGTATCTTCGATGCTGACACCGGCAGCGCGACCTTCGAACCCGGTTTGGCTGTCGTTGTTGCCTCGCCATCGCCTGTCGTGTCCGTCTCCCCTCCATCCGCGCCGCCGAAGAGGACGAACTTCGGGACGGTCCGAATGTCGATGCGGTCCACGTGAAACTCGATAAGGCCCATACCTGACAATACGGACCCAGCCAGCAAAGCGTTTAGGGCCAGGCCAACAGAGCGTTTCTGGGGCACTTGGGTGCTGCGACCGGGTGTTTCAAAACCCTCGGGCGGCCACTCCCTGTATGGACAGCGACCGTCGTGAGTTCCTGGAAACGCTGCTACAACAGCCCAGCCCCTCAGGCTACGAAACACCGGCGCTCGAAGCCTGGGTCGAGTACGTCTCGTCGTTCGTCGACACCGTCGAGACGGACGCCTACGGCAACGCCGTCGCAACCCACGAGGGATCTGATGATCTCTCGATCGCCGTCACCGGCCACGCGGACGAGATCGGGTACGCGGTCTCGTCGATCACCGAGGACGGTTTTCTCAGGATCATTCCGGTGGGCGGCTCCGACGCCACCGTCTCGCGCGGGACCCAGATCGAGATCCAGACCGCCTCCGGCCCGGTCAACGGCGTCATCGCCCAGACGGCGATCCACCTCCGAGATCGGAGCGGCCAAGAAGAGGTCCCCGACATCGCCGCCCAACACGTCGACATTGGGGCCGCGGACGAGGACACAGCACGTGACCTCGTCGAAGTCGGCGATCCGGCGATTCCAGCCGTGGGACTCCACGACCTGGCTGGCAGTCGGATCGCCGGGCGAGGGATCGACAACCGGGCCGGCATCTGGGTCGCCGCCGAGGCCCTCCGCCGGGCCGTCGAGCGTGACATCGACGTCACGCTCCACGCTGTCGCGACCGTTCAGGAGGAACTCGGCCTCAAAGGCGCCAAAATGGTCGGGACCGAACTCGACGCCGACGCGGTCATCGCCGTCGATGTTACGCATGCCTCCGACAATCCCGCCTATCCTGAGGAACGAGCGAACGACGTCGCACTGGGAGATGGCCCGGTCGTTGGTCGGGGGACGGCAAACCATCCGGAGGTCGTCGAGGCGGTTCGGGAGGCTGCCGGGAACGCTGACCTGCCCGTCCAACTGCAGGCCTCGGGGCGCCGAACCGGCACCGATGCCGACGCGTTTTACACCCAGCGTGGCGGCACGCCGAGTTTGAACCTCGGGATTCCGAACCGCTACATGCATACGCCGGTCGAAGTGATCGACCTCGCAGACTTAGATCACGCCGCAGGCGTCGCCGTCGAAACGGCCGCCCAGGCTGCTGGCCGGGAGAACTTCCACGTGTCGTTCTGAGGGGGCTTCCGAAAGCTTATGCGCCGGTGGCCGTTTGCCAGCGTATGAGCGGGCGACCTCTTGACGTGTTGGAAGCGACTCTCGAGGAGTCCGTGACGGTCGCACTCAAGGATGGAGAGACCGTCACCGGCGTCCTCGAAGGGTACGACCAGCACATGAACCTCGTGCTGTCAGGGGCCGAAGACACAACCGTTATACGCGGCGATAACGTCGTTTCGATAGAAATATGACTGGATCCGGAACGCCGAGTCAGGGTAAAAAGAACACCAAGACACACGTCAAATGTCGACGGTGCGGCGAGAAGTCCTATCACGTGAAAAAGGGCGTCTGTTCGAGCTGTGGGTTCGGCAAGTCCGCCAAGCGCCGCGATTACGCCTGGCAGGAGAAAGCCGGCGAGTAACTGACAGGCGGTGGTACTGAAACCCTCACGCTGAACTGGGGGAGGCTGGCTGGCAGTATGCATATTCTTGCATAACTTCTCGGGAATAGCGGCGGAAACCAACACGTTCCCGGTGCGTTTTTACCGTCCCTCCGGTAACACTGCACCATGTCATCCGGCCGGCCCACCCCCACACGGGGGCCTCCCGAGTCACGCCGAACGGGGCCCACCGAGTCACAGGCAGGTCCCACCGAGAAATGCGGCGTCGTCGGCGTCAGTCTGGCCGATCGGGCCGCGGCGCTGCCGTCCTATTATGCCCTCTATGCGCTCCAGCACCGGGGCCAGGAATCAGCCGGCATCGTGAGTCACGACGGGTTTCAGCAGCACGAACACGTCGGCATGGGACTGGTCGGGGAGGCGTTTACCCAGTCGGACATCGACGAACTCCACGGCCAATCAGCGATCGGCCACGTCCGCTATCCGACGGCTGGGAGTGTCGACGAATCGAACGCGCAACCATTTACCGTCTCTTTCGAGGCCGGGTCGCTGGCGCTGAGTCACAACGGGAACCTCGTCAACACCGCAGCCCTCCGATCGAAGCTCGCCGAGAAGGGGCACGCGTTCAGTTCGGACGGCGATACGGAGGTCATCGCGCACGACCTGGCCCGCAATCTGCTGGAATCCGACCTCGTCCGGGCCGTCAAAGCGACGATGGAGCGGTTGCATGGCTCCTATGCCCTCACCGTCATGCACGATGACACGGTGATGGGGATCCGGGATCCGGAGGGCAATCGACCGCTCATCATCGGCAAGCTGGATACCGGGTACGTGATCGCCAGTGAAAGTGCCGCCATCGACACGCTCGGTGGCGAGGTCGTCAGGGACGTCGAACCGGGCGAATTGGTCGTTCTCAACGAGGACGGCAGCGGCTTCGACGCCTATCAACTCCGCCAACCGGATCGAACGGCCAGTTGCTTTTTCGAGTACGTCTACTTCGCCCGACCGGATTCGGTGATCGACGGCGAACTCGTCTACGAGACCCGCCGCGAACTCGGCCGAAAACTCTGGGCCGAGGCCGGTGTCGAGACGGACGTGGTGATGCCGGTCCCGGACTCGGGCCGTGCCTTTGCCTCCGGGTATCAAGAGGCAGCCGATGACGTCGAGTTCGCCGAGGGACTGATGAAGAATCGCTATGTGGGTCGCACCTTCATCATGCCGACCCAGGAGGCTCGCGAACGGGCCGTCCGCCTGAAGCTCAACCCGATTCGCAGTACCGTCGAGGACCGTTCTGTGACCCTGATCGACGATAGTATCGTCCGGGGTACGACCTCGCGCCAACTCGTCGACCTGCTCCGCGAGGCGGGGGCTGAATCAGTGCACGTGCGGATCGGCGCGCCCCCCATCACCGCCCCGTGTTACATGGGGATCGACATGGCGGATCGGGACGAATTGATCGCCGCCGACCAATCCGTCGCGGAGGTGGAGGAGGCCATCGGCGCCGACAGTTTGGCGTACCTCTCTCCGGACGCGGTCGCCGAGGCGATCAATGCCAAGCGCTCGAACCTGTGTATGGGTTGTGTGACCAGCGAGTATCCCTATGATATCGACGGCGAGGAGACAGATAGAGAAGTCACGCAGCCCGTCCTCGACCGGTAGGCGGCAGGGGATTACACGCGGGAAAGCAGTCGAATAGAAGGGCTTTTACTTGGCGGGGGGTAATCGTTGGCTGCGTCGATTCGCGTGGGTAGCCAAGCTAGGTCAAAGGCGCAGCGTTGAGGGCGCTGTCCCGTAGGGGTTCGCCGGTTCGAATCCGGTCCCACGCATTTTCCAAGACCCTCGCCGTTGAGGGGCGCTTG
>CAZVCA010000021.1:0-1279 GCA_964626045.1 uncultured Halobacteriales archaeon
GAGCCGCGTCAGACGCGCGTACGCCACGCGCGGGCGTCGTTTCAAGTGGAATGGTACCACGCGAAGCGTCATCACACGTCGATCCGGGCTTCCACGGGAAAGACGTCGCGGCCGGGGCTTTGGAGGGTCCGCGCCGTTCCGGAGTCACACGTTTATAAGCCATCGACCGGGAATTCGGCGGGGTCCACCGCGCCGGCCGCGATCGGCCTCGTATCGCCAACGGACCTATATCCGACGCGCCGAAACCGATGGTATGGACGACCGGTTCGAACGCGTCATCCGCCAGAAGCTCCGCGAGGCGGGCAGACAGTTCGAGGAGGCGAAGCGGGCGTACGCCGAGGGGAGAGGTGACCCCGACGGCGACGCCGCGGGGGCAAAGCGGTACGACCTCCCGACCGACGAGGACGGGCGCGCCCGGATCGTCTGCCGGCGGCACGCCGAGCGGCGGGCGGTCAACGTCGACACAGCGGGGCGTCCCTCGTGTTTCGACTCGGGTCACCCCGACTGCGAGGGCTGCGCGGAGGACGTCCGGGACGGGTTCGTCGAGACCTGGTGACGAGGCGGGCGGCGCGAACGGTCGGATTGCCGGTGGAACGGCGTCTCAAGCGCCCTCGACGAGCCGTTCGAGCTGCGCCGGCGGTACCGCACCGCGGGCGGCGTGGCCGTCGAACGCGAACGTCGGCACCCCGGTGACCCCTCGCTGTCGCGCCGCGTCGAACAGCTCCGCCACGCGCTCGCGGAGGTCCGCGTCGCCGAGCGCGGCGTCGACGACGGCGGCGTCGAGCGCCTCGGCGTCGCCCGCGATGTCGACGAGCACCTCGCGGTCGCCGATGTCGCGGCCCTCCTGCCACAGCGCCGCGAACACCGCGTCGTCGAAGGCGGGCCACGCCTCGGGGGCGGTCTCTTTCACGTGGACGGAGACGATCTGGGCGGGCAGCGAGTCGACGTCGGTCGCGATCTCCTGGGCCATCTCGACGCCGTACCGCTCCTGCAGGCGGCGGACGTTCTCGCGGGCCTGCGCGTAGTACGCGTCGCCTTTTCCGTCGTCGACCTCGCGGTCGATGCTGCCGTCGGGCGTCCGCTTTCCGGCCCGGAGGTCGAACGGGTGCCAGTCGACCGCGAGCGGCTCCTCGCGGGTCGCCTGGTACTCGGCGAGCGACCGTCGTCCGAGGTAACAGAACGGGCAGACGTAGTCGGAGTAGACGGTGACGGACTCGATCGCGTCGTCCGCCGGGTCGCCACCGGTCGCGTCGTCGGAGTGAGCGTTCGACATCCCCGC
>CAZVCA010000021.1:1289-7436 GCA_964626045.1 uncultured Halobacteriales archaeon
CAGAACGGGCAGACGTAGTCGGAGTAAACGGTGATCGAGCCGGGGGCGTCGGGGTTGCCGAGGGAGTCGGGCGCAGTGGACACGTTCCGGGTACGTCGCGCAGTCACAAAGCCCGTTCGACGACGGTAACGCGGAACAGCGGCCGACCGCCATCGATTAGTGCCACCGACTACTACCGCGGGGTTATGAGAGATTACGACCCGGTCAGCCCGCCCGTGGCGCTGACGATCGCCGGCAGCGACAGCGGCGGCGGGGCAGGTGTTCAGGCCGACCTGAAGTCGATGACCGCACACGGCGTCTTCGGGACCGCGGTGGTGACCGCGACGACCGCCCAGAACACTCGCGGCGTCGAGGCCGTCGAGCCGGTGCCCGCCGACCACGTCGCGAGCCAGTACGGGGCGGTCGCCGAGGACTTCGACGTCGCCGCCGCGAAGACGGGAATGTTGGCGACCGCGGAGATCGTCGAGACCGTGACGGAGTCGGTCGCGGACGCCGACGTCCCGCTCGTCGTCGACCCGGTGATGGTCGCCGCGACGGGCGACCGGCTGCTCTCACCGGCGGCCGAGGAGGCGTACGACGACCTGATCGCCGCGTCGACGCTCGTCACGCCGAACGCCGACGAGGCGACGGTCCTGACGGGCGAGCCGGTCGAGACGCCGGCCGACGCCGAGCGCGCCGGTCGCGAGCTCGTCGCTCGCGGCGCAGACGCGGCGCTGGTGAAGGGCGGACACCTGACCGTCGACGACGAGTCCGTCGTCGACACGCTGGTTCGGACCGACGGGGCCGGCGACGCCGTCGTCGACCGCGTCGAGAGCCCGCGGATCGACACCGACGCGACCCACGGGTCCGGCTGCGTGCTGTCGAGCGCGGTCACAGCCCGGCTGGCGCGGGGCGAGCCGCTCCGAGCGGCGGTCGAGACGGCCGTCACGGAGATGACGGAGGCGGTTCGGCGCGGGTACGACGTCGGAGCGGGTCCGGGTGCGGTGAATCCGACGATGCTGGGCGACGAGTGAGACGGCGACGCCGGTCGCCTCGGCGAGTCCCGCTTGCACGGGGCCGGGAGCGCCCGCGGACGCGACTCCGCACGGCGTCCCCGCGGTCGCGGGGGCCGCCCTAATCGCTTGAGTCCGCGTCGGCCGGCGTCTCGGGAACGATCACCCGTCGACCCTTGTGGTCGTGGACCGCGGCCTCGACTCCGTAGACCGAGCGAATCGTCTCGGGGGTGAGCACGTCGGGCGCGCCCGCGGCGCGGATCGCTCCGTCGGAGAGCAGCGCGACCCGGTCGCAGTACCGGGCCGCGAGGTTCAGGTCGTGGATCGCGATCAGACCGGCGACGCCGTCCGCCCGGACGTGTTTCGCGATGAGCGACATCACCTCCAGGCGGTGTCGTAAGTCGAGCGCGCTTGTCGGTTCGTCGAGCAGCAGCGCCGACGGATCGCCGACGAGCGCCCGCCCGAGGCGGACCGTCTGCCGTTGACCGCCCGAGAGGTCGCCCACGTTACGCGTCGCGAGCGCCTCGAGACCCAGGCGGTCGATCGTTCGGGCGACGGCGTCGCGGTCGGCGTCGCTCGGCGACCACCCGCCGTGGGGACGCCGTCCCTGGAGGATCGTCTCGAAGACCGACGCCGGGAACGCCCCCGGCTCGGACTGGGGAACGTACCCGATCCGGCGGGCGCGTTCGTCGGCCGCGAGGTCGTCGACCCGGTCGCCGTCGAGCGAGACGGTTCCGCCGTCGGGGGAGCGCAGCCGGGCACAGCACTGTAGAATCGTGCTTTTGCCCGACCCGTTCGGTCCCAACAGCCCCAGCAGTTCGCCCGATTCGACCGTGAGGTCGACGCCGTCGAGGACGGGTTCGTCGTCGTACGCGAACGTCAGGTCGCGGATCTCGATCGTCACCAGTACTCCCTCCCTTCGGTAACGAGGTACAGGAAAAGCGGCGCGCCGAGAAGCGACGTCAGGACGCCGACGGGCAAGACGATCGGGGAGAGCACCGTTCGCGCGACCGTGTCGGCGACCACCAGCAGCGTCGCGCCGACGACGACCGACGCCGGCAGCAGGTACCGCTCGGTGCCGCCGATAACCAGTCGAACGACGTGCGGAGCGACGAGTCCGACGAACCCGATGACGCCGACGAACGAGATGATAAGCGCCGTCACGAACGACGCGACCGCCATCCCGCGGACCCTGACCGACTCGACGTTCACTCCGAGGCTCTTGGCGGTCGCGGTCCCCGCGTCAAGGGCGTCGTAGTCCCACCCGTGCCGGAGGAAGTAGCCCGTCGCCGCGGACACGACGACGAGCATGACGACGACCCGCGGCCAGCCGACCCGACCGACGTCGCCGAACGTCCAGTAGACGATTGCCGCAACCTCGGTGTCGCTCGCGAAGTACTGCAGAAGCGTCAGTCCGGCCTGAAACAGCGACCCGAGTGCGACGCCGGTGAGAATCATCGTCTCGGGCGTCGCGCGTCGGTACGTCACGAGCGCGAGGATCATACCCGTCGAGAACATCCCGGCGAGAAACGCCGCGACCGGTGTCAGCGACGTAGCGAGCGGTCCGCCGGAGGTGCCGACGCCGGTCAGGAGGACCGACAGCGCGGCACCGAACGCGGCCGCCTGCGAGATCCCGAGCGTGTACGGCGCTCCGAGCGGGTTCCGAAGGACCGTCTGCATCGCCGCGCCGGCGACCGCGAGCCCGCCGCCAGCGGCGATGGCCCCGAGCGCTCGCGGGAGTCGATTCTGCCAGACGATACTGCGGTGGAGATCGGACCCGCCGCCGAGCGCCGCGGCGAACAGATCGGGGAGCGGAACCGAGACAGACCCGATCGCGAGAGCGGCCACCGTCGCGAGCGCGAGCAACACGCCGGCGACGACGAGAAATCCGACCCGTCGACGGTCGCGCTCGCGGACCGCCGCAGCGGTCGTCTCGGTCATGCGAGTCCGACGCGTTCGAAGGCGTCGTACTCGTCGGTGAGACGGCGGAAGAGCGGTTCACCGAGCAGCGTCTCGAAGACGGACTCGGTGCGAGACCGGAGCGAGACGTCGGCGAAGCGGTCGGGATACAGGCGCGTTCCGACGAAGTACGCGTTGGCGAGGATCGAGCCGTAGTTGTGGTGATAACTCGATCGCGGAAGGACGGTGTACGTCTCGTCGGTCGCGAGCGCCGCGATCGACTCGTACTCGGGGTTTTTGCCGACGTCTTCGCGGGCCCTCGCGAGGTTGGCCCCACTGAGAACGATGGTCTCGGGGTCCCAGACGAGCAGCTGTTCGGTGCTGACCTGCACCGAGTCGGCGTCGGTGCCGACGTCGCCGGCGACGTTTTCGACGCCGGTCCAACGGAACGGTGCGAACTCGGGACCGGTCGTGAGAAGGCCGTGTGCGCCCTTGTAGTTGACCGCGCCGGCGTACGCGCGCTTCCGGTCGGACGCGGGGATGTCACGCGTCCGGGCGTCGAGGTCGCGGACCGTCTCCTCGATGAACTCGACGATCGCCTCGGCGCGTGACCGTTCGTCGAACACGTCACCGAGCAGCTCCCACGTGGCGAACATCGTCTCCCGGGCGGGACGGTCGGCGATGGGCACGATTCGGAGGCCGAGAACGGGCGTTTCGGTCCGGGACTGCAGCGTCTTCGCCCGAGATGGCTCACCGTAGTAGAGGATCAGGTCGGGGTCGGCGGCGAGGATCTGCTCGGCGTTGCCGCCGGCGTTCGGACCCGCGGACCCGACGGACTGCAGCTCTTGGAGCCCGGGGTTCGCCAGGTTGTACGGGGCCGTCTGAACGGACTCGTCTTCCGTCTCGACGCCGACGACCCGGTCGGTCGCGTCGAGGTACGCGACCTGTCGGAGCGCCCCGGGCCCGACGGCGACGACGCGCTCGACGGTGTTCGGGACGGCGACCGTCCGACCGAAGCCGTCCGTGAGCTCGCGAGTCGGGCCGTTCGTCGAGTCGCTCGTCGTGGCGAAGCCGACGCAACCGGCCAGTCCGGCGGCGAACCCCGACCCGAGCGCGGCGAGCACGTCGCGGCGATCCATCGGGGGGTGATCCCGGCCGCCGAAATAATACGATTTCGATCGCGAGTAATACTGCTGCGGAACAGGACGCGAGCGGAGCCGGTGACGTCCCGACGGCGTTCCCGATGCGTTTTGTATGCTAGAGACGTGACCGATCGATATGAGCGGAGCTTCGAGCGAGAAGGTTGCGGTCGTCGGTGCGGGCTTCGGCGGGCTGTCGGCGGCCGCGCACCTCGCCGGCGACGGCGCCGACGTGACGGTTTACGAGAAAGGCGACCGCGTCGGCGGGGTCGCCGGCCGGATCGTCGAGGACGGCTTTCGGTTCGACACCGGCCCGTCGTGGTACCTGATGCCCGAGCTGTTCGAGCGATTCTTCGAGCGGTTCGGCCACGAGACCGCCGATTTCTACGACCTCGAACGGCTCGACCCGAACTATCAGGTCTTCTGGAAAGACGGCGACGAGGCCGCGGTCCCGGCGGACGCGGAGCAGGCGATGGAGCTGTTCGAGACGTACGAAGCGGGCGCGGGCGAGACGCTCGAACGCTACCTCGACGACGCGAAACACTCCTACGAGGTCGGGATGGAAGAGGTAGTGATCCCCGACCGGACGGACGTCACGGACTACCTCGACCCGTCGATGGCGTGGGCGGCCCGGGGGCTCGGGCTCGATCTCATCCGCACGATGGACGGTCACGCAGAGAAGTACTTCGACCACCCGAAGCTGCGTCAGCTCGTCGAGTACACGCTCGTGTTCCTCGGCGGGTCGCCGTACAACACGCCGGCGCTGTACTCGCTGATGAGCCACGTCGACTACAATCTCGGCGTCTACTACCCGCACGGTGGTATCGCCGCCGTCGTCGACGGCGTCCGGGCGGTCGTCGAAGAGCAGGGGGCGACGATCCGCACCGGCACGCCGGTCACGCGCATCGAGCCGGGCGTCGACGGGCTCACCGTCGACACCGACGCCGGCAGCGCCGTCCACGACCGCGTCGTGGTCAACGCGCCGCCGGCCCACGCCGAGCGGGACCTGCTGCCCGACGGCGCAGTCGACCGGTCGCCCGACCACTGGGAGGAACAGACGTACGCGCCGTCGGCGTACATGCTGTACCTCGGGATCGAGGGCGACCTCTCGGAGCTCGAACACCACACGCTCGTGCTCCCGACCGACTGGGAGCCGTACTTCGACTCGCTGTTCGAGGATCCCGCGTGGCCGGACGACCCGTCGTACTACGTCAACGTCCCGTCGCTAACCGACCCGACCGTCGCGCCGGACGGACACGAGGCGGTCGTCGTGCTCGTGCCGCTCGCGCCGGGGCTCGACGACCCGGCGGAGAACCGCGTCGCGTTTCGCGAGCAGATCTTTCAGGGGATCGCCGACTACGCCGGCGTCGAGCTCCGCGACCGGATCGTCTTCGAGCGAGAGCGGTCCGTCTCCGATTTCGCGCAGTGGTTCAACAAGCCCCGGGGCAGCGCGCTGGGTATCGCGCACACGCTCCGGCAGACCGGTCCGCTGCGGACGGACCACCGAGCGCCCGGCGTCGACGGCCTCTACTACGTCGGGAGCAACACGAACCCCGGAATCGGCGTGCCGATGTGTCTGTTGAGCGGCGAGCACGTCGCCGATGCCGTCCGCGAGGACATCGCCGGCGACGAGGGGGCGCTCTCGCGGGTGCTGCCGTAGCGCCGAGCCGAAGAGGCCCTCGGTATCGGGTCTACCGAGGCGGGTCAGCCGAGGTCAGCACGCACGAGTCCGGCGAGAAACAGGATCAGAAACAGCACCGCAAGCAGCGCCAGTGTCGCCGCCTTCGCACCGGGAAACACGCGCACTGTGGCTGCTACCCGCGAGAGCCGGCGTGACACCCCTCTCGGGCAGAGGGGGAGTTGGAGAGGCACTATCACGCTCCAGAATCAGAGTCCGACCCGGAGTCATTAGACCCAGAATCGGAGTCCGACCCGGAGTCATTAGACCCAGAATCGGAGTCCGACCCGGAGTCATTAGACCCAGAATCGGAGTCGTCAGACCCAGAATCGGAGTCATCAGACCCAGAATCAGAGTCGTCGGACCCAGAGTCAGAGTCCGACTCGGTGTCGTCAGACCCAGAGTCAGAGTCCGACCCGGTGTCGTCAGACCCAGAGTC
>CAZVCA010000021.1:7536-21868 GCA_964626045.1 uncultured Halobacteriales archaeon
CGGAGTCGTCGGACTTGCCGGCTCCGGACCCACCGGCGTCGGTCTCGGACGCCGCCTGATCGGCCTCGGGCGGGGTTGCGTTGTCAGGCGACGGAGCGTCCGCGCGCCGGAGGGAGTCTGAACCGTCGCCCGACCCGCCGGTCGCGTTCGCGTCGGCGGTCAGGTTGGGCTCCGGGGAGAACTCGTCGACCGTCTCGAACGTCCCGGTCGCGGTCGCGCTGGCGCTGAGCACCGCGAGCGAGTACCCGCCGCCGAAGGCGGCACTCCACACCAGCAGCACCGCGACGACCACCACGACAGCGGACCGAGGCGCAGACATCAGTCCACCTCCCCGGCGCCGTCGGCCGCAAGCGGCGGGTCGTCCGACGAGTCGTGGCTGTCGGCCCCGTCGCTCGCGGTCGTATCCGCGTCGGTCGTGTCGGCGGCGTCGACCGTCTCGGTATCGGTGTCGGCGGCGTCGGCGGTGGGGCCGACGCGGGCGAAGAATCCCGTCGCCGAGAGCCACATCGCGAGCGCGGCGAGAGACAGGCCAGCCGTCGCGACGGCGACGGTGACGGCGAGCGCGGTGCGGAACTGGAGCGCGACGTACGCGCTGTACGGCGCGAACGCCGCCAACACGACGCCAGCACCGACCACGGTGTCGACCGTGACGCCGGTCGGCTCAGAGCCCGTCGGGGCGGTCTGTGCGGTCGACGCGGCCGCGTCGTTCTCGTCGGCCGGCTCCGGGACGGACCCGTCACCGCTCGGAGAAGCCCTCTCGCGGGTCCGCGCGAACGACCAGAGTTCGGAGAGCAACAGCAGTCCGAACGGGACCACAACGAGCGCGGCGAACCCGAGCGGCGAGTTGGTGAACTGGATCACGTACCCGATGTACGGGATCGTGACCGCGACCGCGCCGAGAACGCTCTCGCCCGGAACGAGCGCGGCGTCCGGCCCGTCGTTGGCGTCGCCCTGCGTCTCGAAGGCGACGCCGTTCGGACCGTCCACCACGTCAACGACGCGATGGGTCACCGGGACCTCGTTGCCGCCGCGGACGAAGGTGATCACGTCGCCGTCGGCGATCGCCGACGGGTCGCGCTCGTCGACGATCACGACGTCGCCCGGCGCGATCGCCGGCGTCATGCTCGCGGTGAGTACGACGAAGCTGTGTTCCGCGCCGACGACCCCCGGTACCGCGTACACCACGAATGGCGCGACGAGGGCGATAAGCAGGACGATCCCGAGTCCGTTTGCGATGTGTTTGAGTGATGGGTTCATTACAGGTCATCTCCGTCCGCCTTTGGCGGTCGGCTTCCGGAGTTCGAGCGCTTCTCCGCTGCCGTCTCGCTCCGATTGTGCCCGCGGTCGGGGGCGGTCCCTCGCCCGCCGTTCTGGTCCGGCGTTCCCGTCTCGTTCCGTCCGCCGGCTTCGCCGTTCTCCTCCGCGTCGGACGCGTCGTCCTCGGCATCCCGGTCGTCGGGCACGGAGACAGGGTTACAGAGCGGATCACCGGTCGTGGTCGTTCCGCCGACGAGCTCGAACTCCCCGAACACCATGCCGGGTTCGAGCCGCTCCGAGCAGCTCGTGTGGACCTTCACGCCGTCGCGGTCCACGGGCGCTTTTCCTCTCCCCGGGCCGTCGGAACGGGCCTCGCTCGCGCCGTCGGTGAGGTAGAGGTTCCGAGCGAGCCGGCTGCCCGCGACCGCCGCGGTGATCGTAAACGACTGGCCGGGAGCGACCGCGGGGGAGCTGAACGCCTCTCGTCCGCTCCGCGCGTCGTTCCCCCCTTGCGCGACGACGGTCACGGCCGTCGGCTCCGCGCCGCGGTATCTGAACGTGAGCGAGCCGATCTTCGTTCCGTTGTCGTCCGCACAGACCGCACAGCTCCGTCGCTCGACGCCGAGGCAGTCGAGTCCCGCGAATGGGTTCGACGCGGCCGCCTCGGAGACGTGTCGACACTGCTCGGCACCGAATTGAACGTCGAACGACGTTGACGCACCGGCGACGTCGTCGGGAGTCTCGACGGGGAGATCCCAGTCGAGAGCGACGGCGATCGGACCGTCGGCCGGATCGAGGCACGCGTCGCCGTCGCGGTCGTCGAGACGGAGCCCGCCCCGCTCGACGATCTCCCGGCGGAGGTCGGACAGCGAGCCGGTGACGCTGAGATCGCGCACGGAGAGGGTCGCCTCGATGGCGTCGCCGAGCGGATCGGTGGCGGGCGGGCAGTCGTTCGCCCCGAGCCAGAGCCGCGCCGGGTTCGTCTGGACGGCGACCGAGAGGACGATCCGGCCGCTGTCTCCCCGGTCGATGTCGTCGAACGCGAAGCTCGCGCGCCCGTCGTCGCTCGCGACGCAGCCGCGGCACGAGCCGTCGAAAGAGAGCTCGATCTCGACCGCACCCGCGACGAACGTGTTGTCTCGGAGCGTCTCGCGGTCCGAGAGGTACGCGGCGGTCCCGGCGCCGCTCGCCATTCCGACCGCGCCGAGGCCGCCGAGCCCGGCGAGCAGCCGGCGACGGCTCAGTCCGACCGTCGGGCCGCGCGAATCGGCAGCGCCGCGGCCCTCGGCGTCGTCGCGTCGGTCGGCGGTCATGCCGACTCCCCCGCGTCAAACGGGTTCGTGGCGTCCGCACCGCACGGGTCGACACCGAACGTGACGTCGAAGTCGACGCTGCCGCCCTTACCGGCGTTGCCGTCGCCGACCGGGAACGCCCAGTCGATCACCAGACAGCGCCGATCGCTCGGCGTGAGGCAGTCACCCTCGAAGGGTCCGGGATCGATGCGGACCCCGTCGGCGAGGTCGGCGTCGGTCAGGTCGGCGAATCTCCCCGAGAAGATCAGCGTGCCGAACCCCGAGAAGGGACCGTCCGCGCCTTCGCAGCCGCCGACTCCGAGCAGCCCGTCGTCGTACCGAACGGTCACGCGGAGCCGGTCTGCGAGCGCTTGACTCGCCGGGTCGGTCCCGATATGTGGAGCCAAGCGCATCCACGCGCGGAGCCCCTCCTCGACGTCGTCTTCGACCCGTAGCCCGACGCTCGCGGCCCCTTCGTCTCCGGGGAGCACGTCGTCGAGGTCGACGAGGCGGACGCCGGTGACGCCGTCGACGAAGTCGGCCGGGTCCGTCGGCCCGTCGACGACCACCGTCTCCGTCCCGGAGCCGTTGTACGTCGCCTGCCAGCCGACGAGCAGGCGGCGGCCGTCCGTCTGGGCGTACGTGTAATCCGCGTAGTCGCTCCAGCTCCCCGTCGACCGGCCACGGGCCAGCCCGGTGGCCGCGAAGCCGACGGCTCCGATACCCAGGAGCGTCCGTCGCCGCGTCAGTCGTGTGTCTTTCGTTGTCATTGTGGTGTGTCGTCGGCTCCGGACGGCCGCGTCGTCTACTGTGCGTAACGCCGCCGGCGGACCTATGTATGCGTGTCATACCCGACCGAGCCGGCTCTCGTCAGGTCGGGCAGCAGCCGCCTACCGCGACGGCAGGCCGGCCCTGCCGTCGCGGGCGGGTCGTCGTGTCGGCCGTCGGTGGCCGGGGTCGGTCGGTCCGTCACCGGTGGTCTGAGGCGGTCGGTCAGATCGAGAGCACACCGGAGGCGTCGGTGACCGTGTCGATGTCTTCGCGCCCGTCGTTCGAGCTGTTCGGCGTCCCGACGCCCTCGCCGCCGTCGCCGGCGAAGACCTCGTTGACGACGAACTGAGTCGGGGGGGTAGAAAGCGCCGGCAGCGCGCTCGTCCAGTCGACGACGAACGTGTATGCGAGCTGGTCCGGGCTCTCGGCGGCGAGGAAGCCGGGGACATCCTCCGCGGCGGTGTCGAAGCGGTCGTTGGTCCCGCTCGTTCCGATGTTCCGCCGGATGTACCCGCCGGGGCCGCTCGCGCCGCCCGTGCTGTTCGCGACGCCGCCGACCCGGGCACCGGCGCTCGCGCCGCCGAATCCGAGCCTGAAGTCGTCGTCGGGGTTCTCGCTGAGCCCGTCGGTGTCGACGTCAACGTTCGCTTCAACGACGTACGACGTCGCGTTGCTGGGCCACTCGCCCAGCCCCGAGTTGCCGCCGCCGTACACGTCGCCGTCGAGCTCGACGTGGATGACCGTGGTCGGGCCGCTGCTTACCCGCGCGGTGAGCCAGCTGCCCTCCGCGTCGCCGGCCCCGTCGGCGTCGCGGTCGACGCCGGGACCGGCGTCGGTGGTGAGGACGGTGTCGAACTCGACGCAGGGGTTCGTCGTCCCGTCGTTGTGACGCGACTGCTCCGCGTAGAACTCGATGTCGAACGCGACGGAGTCCGTCTGGATCTCGTTGCCGATGTGGTCGGGGACCGTCCACTCGACGCAGACGCAGGTCTCGGCGACGACGGGGTCGTCGCCGTCGAAGGGCGCAGCGACGCCCTCGAACGCGGGGCGGTTCGCCACGGGCGCGTCCGGATTGCCGTCGCCGTACAGCGGAACGCCGGCGCGGAGCGCGAGCAGTACCTCGCGGAGCGACCCGGTGACGATCGGCTCGCCGGCCGCGCCGTCGGGGTCGCAGTACGACACCGTGAGCTCCATCGAGTCCGCGAGCTGGCCGCTGCCGTCCGGGTCCGGGTTCTCGGTGCCGTCGGGGTCGAGCGCGCCGAGTTCGGGCTCGGTGAATCCGTTCTGGTCGTTCGCCGTCAGCGCTCCGCACAGCCACAGGTACGCGGGGTTGTCGACGACCGAGAAGCAGAACCGTCCCTCGCCGGAGTCGCCGGGCTTGAGGTCGGCGACCTCGACGCTGAGCGGTTCGCCGGGGACGACCGCGCCGTCGCCGTCGACGTCTTCTCCGACCACGCCGCCGGTGATGTAGGTGCCGGCGGGAGTGGAGAACCGCGCGAAGTCGCCCTGGTCTTCCTCGTAATCGACGTGGACGAGTAAGTCGAGCTCGCCTGCTGAAAGCGTGTTGTTGGTGAAACGCTCCGAGTCGCTGAAGTACGCGGTCGTTCCGAGTCCCGCGCCGGCAGAGGCCACGCCGACCGCGCCGAGGCCGGCCAGCATCCTGCGCCGCGAGAGTCCGATGTTGGTGTCTTCCATTGTGTCTCTTCCCCGGTGGGGAACGCCCGCCGGCGGTCGCGAACCGCCGCGTCGGCCGCCCGGAGGCGCCGAATCGGGATCGAGCGAGAGGTGTCGCTCGGGGTCTGCGCAGTGACGGTGAGCTAGCTGCTAACGTTTGTGCTGTTGCTGTTCACGTCCGTCCCGTTGAACGAGACATCAGGGCTGTCGTTGTGCCGGAACTGCTCGGCGTAGAAGCCGATGTCGAAGGCGGCGGAGTCCGTCTGGATCTCGTTGCCGACGTCCGCCGGAACACACCACTCGAACCCGATACACTGGGTCAGGCCGCCCTCGAAGGGCTGCCGGCCCTCGGCGGACCGGTTCCCGTCGAGCGCGAGTCCCGTTTCCAGTTCAGCCATCGCGCCCGCGAGCGAGCCCTCGAAGATGAGTTCTTCGCCGACCGTGATCGTCCCGGCGACCTGACCGAACACCTGCTCGATCGCGTCGTCGTCGGTGGCGAAGAACACGTAGTCCTCCGGCGGTGCGCTGGCGAGGGCTTCGAGGTCATCGAAGCTCGCGTTGCCGACGCCGATCGCGTAGATATCGGTTCCGGCGTCTTTTGCGGCCTGGCCGTCGGTGTTGATATCGCCGTCGCCGAACACGACCATCACGCGTTCGTCGGGGGGACAGTTCTCGAGTTCGGCCTGTCCGGCGTCCACACCAGCTTGGGCGTTGGTACCGCCACCGTCGTTCAGTCCGTTGATCGCGTCTTCGACGTCGTCGAACTCGTCCGTCAGCGGCTGAACGGTGTCCGCGCTGCTGTCGAACTCGGTGACCCCAACCAAGTTGTCGGGGTTCGCGTCGAGGACCGTCTGTGCGAGCTGTATGGCACCGCTTTTTGTGTTGTCGAGGCGGCTGCCGCCCATCGACCCGGACGTGTCGAGCACGAGCTGTACGCACACCGAATCGCTCGCCTCGTCGGTGTCCACGTCGAGAACGTTGTTGCAGTTCTCGTCGTACCACATCGTCACCTCGACGGCGCCGGCGAGTTGGCCGTCACCGTCGGGAGAGCCTGTGTCCAGCCCCAGTTCGGTGAGCGCGTCGAGCTCGGGGTCTGTGTATCCGTTCTGGGCGTTCTCGGTGAGTTCGCCGCTCATCCACAGCCACGAGGGGTTATCACAGATGTGGAGGCTGATCGTCACCTCACCGCAGTCGCCGGGCTTCACGTCGTCGAGCACGAAGACGGGGATCTCGTCGCCGTTGACGAGGTCGATGCCAGGCAGACAGAAGTCGCGCGTCTGGACCTCCTCCTCCCAGAGGTCGTTCTCCTCGATGGACGGAACCTCGCCGATGAGGTAGACGCCGTCCCCCTCCTCGACGACGTCGAAGGGCTCGCCGGCCCCCTCGGCGCTGTACACGGCGTCGATCTCGTCGAGTCGACCCGGTCCACCACTGTAGGTGGCCCTGTAGTCCAGCTTGAGGTCGAGCTCGCCCGCGGTGATCGAGTTCCCGTCGAACGATTCGTCGTCGCTGAAGTACGCGGTCGTTCCGAGTCCCGCGCCCGCGGAGGCCACGCCGACCGCGCCGAGGCCGGCCAGCACCGTGCGCCGCGAGAGTCCGGTGTCAGTTGGGGTGTTGTTCGTCATGAGTTGTCCCCGTGTGGGGAACGCCCGCCGGCGGTCGCGAACCGCCGCGTCGGCCGCCCGGAGGCGCCGAATCGGGAGCGGGCGAGTGTCGCCCGCGGTCCGGTCAGTCAGGCGGATATCCCGGAGCCGTCGTTGCTCCGCGCCTGTTCGGCGTAGAACGTCAGGTCGAACCCGAGCTCGTCGCCCTGGATCTCGTTGCCGACGTCGAACGGAACCTCCCACTCCAGCGCGATGCAGTGCACCACGTTGCCGCGGAACGGGTCGCGGGTCTCGCTGTCCGGCGCGTCCTCCAGCTCGTCGTAGATCGTCGCGCGGTTGCCGTCGAGCGGAATCCCGTCGCCGCTCGCGAGGTCGCCGAGGATGTTTCCGAGCGTATCCTCCGCGATAACCTTCTCTTCGACCACCAGCGCGGCGAGCTGTCCGAACACCGACGGAACGGCGAGGGGGTTGTCGACGTCGAAGAAGAACGCCGGGTCGTCACCCGAGCCGCCCGCCGAGCCGGCCATCGCCTGGAGCACGGCGTCGTTCGCGCTCCCGACAGAGATCGTGTACACGTCCGTCTCTGGCGACGGCGGCGACGGGCTGATTGCGCCCGTCGCGTCGGCTCGCGCGCTGGCCGCGGCGTCCTCCGGCGGGGAGAACTGAGAGGGGCCGGTCCCGCTGAACGACTCGCCGTCGGAGAGGACGATGTTCGTCTTCGCGACGCCGGGACGGCCGTTCGAGTCGATCTCGGTTTGCGCGTCGTCGACGCCCTCGCCGATGTAGGTGCCCGTCGCGATGCCGTCCGCGTCCGAGCTCGGGTCGGGATCGCCGTCGCCGTCGCTCGGCGTCGACGGGTCGTCGCCGGTCACGACGTTCGCGAGCTTCTGTCGGAGGTCCGAGACCGCGGCCTCGGCATCGTCGAGATCAGACGTGAGCGGCTGGAGGACACCGGTCCGCGGCGTCGTATCCTCGCTTCCCTCGCCGTCGAAGTAGGCGACGCCGACCTGCACGTCGGCGTTTTGCGCCTGCAGGTACTGGATGAACTGCCGGGCCCCGAGCTCGACGAGGTCGATCTTCGTCGTCTCGGGGTAGGTGTTCCCGTTGACGGTGATCTCGTCGTCGTCGACGACTCCTTCGTACTGCGCGTACAGCATCGACCCCGAGAAGTCGAGCGTGAGCATGATGTCGGTGGGCTCGGCCGGGTCGTAGACGTTGTCGCAGTCCTCGTCGTACCACAGCGTCGCCTGGATCGCGTCGCCGAGGTCGCCGAGGTTGGTCGGGTCGACTGCCAGTTCGGGTTCAGTGGAATCGCCCCCGTCGTCGGTGACGTTGTCCGCCTGCATCCAGAGGTAGCCGGGGTTGTCACAGAGGTGCAGCGAGAAGGTGATCTCGCCGGAGTCGCCCGGTTTCACGTCGCCGAACTGGACCAGCGTCTCCATCTCCTCGCCCGTGACGGGGTCGGTCCCGAAGTCCGCCTCCGAGAGCGGCGGGACGTTCTCGCAGTTCAGCTCCGGGATGTTCGCGCCGTTGCTCTCTTCGTCGTCCGGGTCCGGGAAGTCGCTGTAGCGGAGCACATCACCGCCGACGACGATCGACTGTTCGCCGTCGCCGTCGTGGTCGGGGTGTGCGCTGACGAACTGGCGGCCGTCGCCGAAGTCGTACGTCTGTTGCCAGTCGGCGAGCAGGTCGAGCTCGCCTGTGGTGATGCTGTTGTTCTCGAAGGTCTCCGCGTCGCTGAAGAACGCGGTGGTTCCGAGGCCGGCGCCGGCGCTCGCGACGCCGATCGCGCCGATGCCGCCGAGCACCGTGCGGCGGGAGAGACCGAGGTTGTCCGTGTCGTTGGATTCGTTTGTCATGGGTTGTGTGTGGTTTTGAATGTGGGTTCGCCCGTCGGTCGGGCGGTCAGTTCACTCGGGACTGGCGGTTCCGTTCGGTCCCGGTTCTTCGACCTCGTTCTGGAACGGGGTCTCGTTGTGGCGGCACTGCTCCGCTTCGAACACGATGTCCGTCTCGAAGGACGCGCCCTGCACGAGGTTGCCGGGCGAGTCGCTTGCGTCGAGCGGACCGAAGTCCACGCCACCGACCGCGACGGTCTCGCCGACGTCGGCGTCGGTCGGCAGGTAGAGGTAGATACAGACCTCGACGGGGTCGGCGGACTCGTCGACGGCCTCGCCGTCGCCGGTCTCGCCGTCGCCGGTCTCGCCGTCGTCCATCACCTCGCACGGGTCGTGGCAGTACTCCGCGCTGCCGTCGACCTCGAACCCGTCGGCGTCGACGTCGGCCGTCGAGTGGACGAGGCTGATCGAGCCGTCGCCAAAGCCCGTGATGAGCTCCGCGAGCGTGCCCTCGAAGACGACCGCCTCGACGCCGTCCTGTCCCGTGACGGTGACGACCGCGAGGAAGTAGTCGCTGAGCACGCCGGACGAGTCGGTGTGGGTCACGCCGTTGCTGTTGCCGGTCTCTTCGACGGTGTCGGCGAGCAGGAGGCGGATGTACCCGGGGTTGTACTTCACGCACGGGTCCCAGCACAGCTTGTAGCTGTCACCGGGCTTCGCGTCCGCGATGGTGAGCGCGCCCTCGACGGCCGTCGCGTCGGGGTTGGCGACCTGAGCCTCGGCCAGGTCCTGTTCGAACAGCACCTCGTCCGGGCCGGTTCCGTCCTGATCCACCGCGTAGATCATCTGGGAAGCGTGCAGCTCGAACTGCCCGGCCGTGATCGTGTTGTTCTGGAAGCTCTCGGAGTCGCTGAAGTAGGCAGTCGTTCCGAGTCCCGCACCCGCGGAGGCCACGCCGACCGCGCCGAGGCCGACCAGCACCTTGCGCCGCGAGAGTCCGATGTTGTTGTCTTCGGGGTTCATGGTTGGTTTGCCCGACATGCCACCGTTCGGGAGGCGTATCGGTTACTCCTCTCTCGGGGGGATACCCACGTAGTTACGCGCAGCCACGTCACCGCCGAAGGTCAGGTTCGACGCGGCGGAACGCGCCGTTCGACCGGCGGTCCCGTCGCCCTACCCGGCGGGGGATCGGCGACACGGGCCGCCTACCCGACGGGAGATCGGGGGCACGGGCACCCTACCCGCCACCGGAACGGCGGTACGACCGGCGTGTCGTCCCGGTCGCTGCGATCGGGTCGAGCCACGGCCAGACGCCGTCCGCGACCGGGCCGCGGTGTGCCGGTTTCGGCCGGTCGAACCGCGTGACCCCGCGGCCGTCCGCAGGCGGTATCTGACACATACATATACTCCCGGTCGGCGTGAGTGTAACCAATCATCGGCGCGCCGCCCCGAGCGACGCGCCGGGGGCTCACAATGAAACTCCGCACAGACGTTCTCCCGGCCGAGCAGGTGTACGCCGTCCTCGCGAACGAACGCCGACGGCGGGCGCTCGAACAGCTCGCGGCCGTCGGCGGCGTCGTCACCGTCCACGAGCTCTCGACGCTCGTCGCGGACCGCGAGACGGGTGAGAGCCCCGCGCCGAAGCGGTGCCGCGAGAGCGTCTACACCTCGCTCGTCCAGACGCACCTCCCGAGGCTGGAGGCGCTCGGAGTGATCGAGTACGACCGCGGGACCCGGACGGTCGAGCTGTCGCGGCACGCGCGCGACGTGTCCTTATATACGGAAGTCGTGGCGAGCGTCGGCGTCACGTGGTCGGAGCTGTACCGCGCGCTCGGGGTTATCTCGCTGAGCGTGCTGCTCGCGGCGCTTTTAAACGTTCCCGTCGTGTCCGCGGTCGACCCCGTGCTGTGGGCGAGCCTGTTTCTGGGGTCGTTCGCCGCCGCGAGCGCGTATCAGCTGTGGGTCAACCGCTTTTCGCTCGTCCGGCAGTTCCGCACGCTTCGGCGGTGACGACGGCGAGTCGGTACAGCCGGGGCGCGGAGTCGAGCGGAGGGACGGCCGCGCTCGACCACACGGGACTGTGATAACTACCCTCGTGTGCCAAGCCGCAGGGTCATCCGGGCTCCCGGCGACCGGTAATACGAATGGACGACCGGGTGGCGCCAGACGATAGTCCGGCGAGACAGACACAGCGTGCGCGGTCGGCGTTCAAAAATCAGTCGAGCGACGCGGTCTCCCGTGCGGACGACCTCTTCGAGACGCTCGCGAACCGACGGCGGCGCGAGACGCTGCGGTACCTGCGAGACAGCCCGGCGGCCGAGGCCGTGTCCGTCAGGGAGGTCTCGGCGCACGTCGCGGCGTGGGAAAACGAGGTCGAGCCGGCGGCGGTGACGTACAAACAGCGCAAGCGGGTGTACACCGCACTGTATCAGTCGCACCTGCCGAAGCTACACGAACACGGCTTCGTCGAGTACGACGCCGACCGCGGAACGGTCCGGCTGGCGCCGCGGGCCGACGCGTGGAGCGCGCATCTCGACCCTCCGGGCGGGGACGGGGCACCGTGGAGCATGATGTACCTCGGCACCGCGCTGGTCGCCTGGGTGTTCGTCTCGGTCGGCTGGCTCGGGGTGATCCCGTCCGCGGCGGCGTGGTACCCGCTCGTCGCCTGCGTCGCCGTGTTCACGGCGCTGTCCGTCGGTCACGCCGTCAGGACGCGGTGAGAACGGCGCGAGGCGACGGCCGGACCGAGAAGCGGGGGCCGCCGGCACCGGTCAGACCGACCGTCACGCCGAGTCCGCCGCAGCCGACGCGGGGAGGTCGATCTCGAAGAGCCGCGCGTCACAGCCGACACACCGGCCGGCGACGACATCGTAGCTGGAACAGCAGGACTCGACGACGCGCGCTTCCAGCGACACCGCGCCCTCGCAGACCGGGCACTCGTCGACGAACAGTCGGACCGCACCGAGCACGTTGCTGCGGGCCGCGAGCGGGAGGTCCGCCCAGTCGTCGCGCGCGGCGGTCAACACCCCGTCGGCGGCGACGTCGGCGACGAACGCGGGCCGGGACTCCCAGTGACCGATCGGCTCGTCGTCGGCGCGGGCGAACGCCGCACCGTCCCGCCAGTCGATCGACAGCAGCTCGGCGTCGACGCCGGTGAGCGCGGCGAGCGCGGCGATATCCGGGTCGGGGCCGTCGCCCGTCGGCGCGGCGACGAACGTCGGGTCGCCGTCGCCGTCCGCCCGCAGCGCGGCGAGTTGCGACCGCCACGCCGACGCGAACCACGGCGCGAACGCGAGGTCGCTCCCGTCGGGGGTCTCGACGAGGACGTCGGCGTCGAGCAGGTACGACTCCGCGTCGACGTCGGCGGGCGGCGCGGCGGCGCGACCCTTCCCGAACAGCCGCAGGACGCGCTCGGGGAGGTACCGCTTCGTGAGCTCGGGAGTCCCGGGAACGAGGTACCCGCGGAGCCAGATCGCCGCGAGCCCGGCGGCGAGCGCGACGGCCCCGGCCCCGGCGGTGGCGAGCGCGCCGACCGCGGCGGCACCGATCCCGGCGAGCGCGACGTTGACGACGGTACAGGGCAGACAGCGATTCTCGCCGGTGTACTCCGGGCGGCGGAGGCGGTCGAGGCCGGTGGCGTGTGACGGCGCGGGGCGCGGTCGGTCGCGAGGGGTGTCGCCCGAGGCGGTCGTGTCGTGTGACGCGGTCATACCCGTCGTTTGCGCGGACCGCGTGTATGTATGAGCGCCCTACCGTCGGCGTGGCGAGGGCCCGGCGTTCGCGTGGTCACGAGAACGGGTGCGTCGCGGGCGGGACGGCTCGTCGGCGACTCCGACCGAGGTCGTGGGGTTCGCCTTCGCGCCGCGGGCACGGGTACGAATCTATATGTCGACCGGCAACGACGTATACGGATAGTATGAGCGTGATCCGACGGTGACACCGTGGCAGATCGGCAGGGCGAAGTCGACGGGCGAGCGGGACCGATCGGGTGACGACGGCCCCTCGCGCGACGAGGTGTTCACGGCGCTGAGCAACCGACGGCGGCGGCACGTAATAGGATATTTAAAAGAAAACGGCGACGACGCGGCGGTGAGAGACATCGCGGAGCAGGTGGCGGCGTGGGAGAACGACCTCGAGATCCCCGACGTGACGTACAAACAGCGCAAGCGGGTGTACACCGCGCTCCACCAGTCGCACCTCCCGAAGCTGGCCGAGTACGGGTTCATCGACTACGAGCCGGACCGCGGGCTCGTCTCGATGACCGACGGCGGCCGCGAGCTGGACGTGTACCTCGAGGTCGTCCCCGAAAACGATATCCTGTGGAGCGAGTACTACGTCGGGCTCGCGGTCGTCTGCGGGCTGTTGGTCGCGGCGGCGTGGGCCGGAACGGCCCCGTTCGCGGCGGTGTCGGGATACGCGTACGCGGTCGCGTTCGCGGCGCTCGTCGGCGCGTCCGGGATCGTCCACCGAGTGTCGACGAAACGGAACCGGGTCGGACGACCGCGGTAGCCCGCGGCGGCGACCGCAACGCCGGGACATCCGCAGGGTTTTACCCGCTCACGGCGGCAGTACGGACGTATGCCAACGGGGATCGTCGGAGAGTTCCTCGGTCTCAAGGCGGAGACGGACGCGGACCTCCTCGCGATGCAGTGTGGCGACTTCTACGAGTTTTTCGCCGACGACGCCGAGCGCGTCGCCGACGAGCTCGACTTGACCGTCTCACAGAAGTCCTCCCACGGGTCGTCGTACCCGATGGCGGGCGTGCCGCGCTCGGAGCTGACGCCGTACGTGAACGCCTTAGTCGAGCGCGGCTACCGCGTCGCGGTCGCAGACCAGTACGAGACCGACGACGGCGACCACGCCCGCGAGGTCGTCCGGGTCGTCACGCCGGGAACGGTCTTGGAGACGGCCGACGACGACGCGCGGTTCCTCGCGGCGGTGGTGCGGGAGGAGACAACCGGCGGGTCCGCGGACGACGCCGGCCCGTACGGGCTCGCGCTCGCGGACGTCACGACCGGCCGGTTCCTCGTCACCGAGGTCGCCGACGCCGGCGGGCTCCGAGCGGAGCTGTTCCGGTTCGACCCGGCGGAGGTGTTGCCCGGTCCGCGCGTCCGGAACGACGACGGCCTCGTCGAAACGGCGCGCGAGGAGCTCTCGGGGACCGTCTCGCTGTTCGACGCCGAGGCGTTCGCGTCCGGACGGGCGAAACGCGCCGTCCGCGAGCAGTTCGGCCGCGAGACGGCCGACAGCGTCGGCGTCGACTCGGAGTTGGCGCTCCGCGCGGCGGGGGCCGTCCTCGGCTACGTCGAGGAGACCGGCGCGGGCGTGCTCGCGTCGATGACGCGGCTCACGGCGTACGACGACGGCGACCGCGTCGACGTCGACGCGACGACACAGCGCAACCTCGAGATCACGGAGACGATGCGCGGCGACGCCGAGGGGTCGCTGCTCGAGACGGTCGATCACACCGTCACCGCCGCGGGCGGCCGGCTGCTCCGCGAGTGGCTCACCCGACCGCGGCGCGACCGCGACGCGCTCGACCGCCGGCTCGACGCCGTCGAGGCGCTGGCGTCAGCCGCCCTCGCGCGCGACCGGATCCGGGAGCTCCTCGGCGACGCGCTCGACCTCGAACGGCTCGCCGCCCGGGCGACGAGCGGGAGCGCCGGCGCGCGCGAACTCCTCTCCGTCCGCGACACGCTCGCGCTGCTCCCCGACCTCGCCGACGCGGCCGCGGCGGAGCCGCTCGCCGACTCGCCCGTCGGCGATATCTTCGGTGAGGTCGACCGCGACCGCGCGGCCGCGCTCCGCGAGGAGCTTGCCGACGCGCTCGCGGACGACCCCCCGGAGTCGAAGACGGGGGGCGGGCTGTTGTGCCGCGGATACGACGACGAGCTCG
>CAZVCA010000022.1:0-21381 GCA_964626045.1 uncultured Halobacteriales archaeon
GTTGCGCCGAGCGACGAAATCATCGAGGTCGACCAGGTCCTGCCATTGTAACGCCTAACGCTCATGCAATCAACGACCGATTCGCTTGGGGCCTGTCCTCACTGTGGGGCCAGGATTCGCTCCGTCGACGTGCTGATCGAATACGGTGGTGAATCGAATCGGACCCACTACGCCGCCTGCCCCAGTTGCGACTCGGTCGTGACGGCAAAAGACCAGGCACGTATTGAAACAACCTGAAACAAACGAGAGAGATAGTATGGTAACTAATCGAATCGGCCACTCCGATTCCCCACCCAATGTAATTCGAACGATCCTCAGTCTGGGTGGCGTACTCGTGTCTGTCTTGGCTATCTTTCTGCTGCGAGAACGCAGCATCTCGCTTTTCGCCGTCGGATCCGGGCCATATTTTCCACCGAATTCAGTTATCAACTGTCCTCATTATCAGTCGCAGTGCTGCTGATCGGGGTTTTGCTCGTCTTTGATCGTGACACGTTCCAAGAATTTGCCGGGATCGGCTCTCTTGACGCTCCGGTCGAGCCGGAACCCAGAATTGGCTTGCACCCAACGAAAGGAGAGGGATGGAAGCAGGTCGGTTTCACCTTCGCCGCAATCATCACCGCCGTTACGGCACTGACCGTCTGGGTGACCTAGTTTCGCCACGTCGGAGGTTCGCCTGAACTCCTCGGATACATCCCGTGGATCCTCGAACTTTCTGCGATCAACGCGTTCGTCGAAGAGACGATTTTTCGACTGGGCGTCGTCGTCTCGCTGACGAACGTACTGGGTCCAGACCGAATCGCCGTGGCCTCGGGTGTTCTCTTTGGGGGCGTACACTACTTCGGCGTCGCGCCAAAGGGGGTTGCCGGCCTGCTCCTGGCCGGATTCATCGGCTGGTTCCTCGCCAAATCAGTTCTCGAAACCCGGGGGATGGCCTGGGCATGGACTATTCACTTTTTGCAAGATATCGTGCTCTTCACGCTGATCGTCGCGGGCCTGTAAGGTCCTGAAAAGGCTTGGATTGGAAACTTAATTCTTCGTCTCCATCTCCGGCCTCATTTGGACCAAATATGGAAACCTAATATGCTGAATTCGCGCCTTGTATTCAGCACAGGCTTCATAAAATATCAGTAACGGGAAATTTCAACAGACCCTAACTTTCGGATATCGACGGATCGACCTTGGAGAGTGAGTCCCCCGTGGTAGCAATTGTCTAATCTGACTCTGTTCTGGATATTGATTGACGACGTCTTCTTGAGACAGGACTGTAAGTTCGGGAATCTCAATCTACGTCCACCCGCCCATTCCTGTCTGAGTCCAAGCTCACCGGTACGGAACCACGAGTCCAGGAGTGACAAGAAAACCTATCTTCGCAATTGCGCGCCCAGCAAAAATTCACGTGACCAGAGATGCCTTCGTGTACACGATATTAACACATCTCTCGTTTTGATGCGCCAGATGTTTCAGGACTACCGGCTGAAACGGTCGATTTCGGGAATTGAGCTCTATAACGTTGATCTCGATATCTGGATTTCTGTAGGTGGACCATACCCGGGATCGACGATGGTAACCTCGTCTTAAACCGCCCCCATTGCTGCATATAGAGCATACGTTCCGTAGCCGAATTAGATACCGTTCATACGTATCAGCAGCCAGCTATGGGCGTTTTGCTCAGCAGTTGCTACAACCCCTGGGTGGTGGGAACTGAGCTCCCTTGGCCCGGGCAGGTTCACCAGCAATCACAAGCTACACCGGCAACGCGTTTGCAAGGAGTCTCCTGCCGCGACGCGATTGACGTCTCAGTTTCAATCGGCCCCGACCCTGACTGCACCAATATTGAGCAATGTTAGACCAGCAGCTTGTCGTCTCTTGGTGACTGCGTAGTGAAGCCATTGGTAGGGTTTTTTGTATGTGTTAATGCAACCCAATACCATGCCAAAAGTTTCGTTTCGTGGACAAGATGTCGAGTGTGACGTGGGAGCGATCCTCCGAGACGTGATGCAAAACGCCGGTATATCGCCACATAACGGTAAATCTGAGACGTTCAACTGCAGCGGTCACGGCACCTGTGGAACCTGTGCCGTCGAGGTGGACGGCCCAGTGAGCGAACCGAGCCAAGCTGAACGGGTTCGTCTGTCGCTACCGCCCCATCGTGCCAACTCCGACCTTCGACTCGCCTGCCAAACACGCGTCGAGGGTGACCTGATTGTCAAGAAATATCGGGGGTTCTTTGGCCAACAAACTGATCGGGCTCCACTATAGCGCGGTCGTCGAGAAATCTGCGGAGGACATCCATCCCACTCCCGTCGTCGGATCGTGCCGAGGCGTATCTCGCTGCCAGTTCGTCGTACCCCTGCCGAACGGAATCTTTGTCGAGGATTCGAGACGTGTCTGGATCCTCAAATTCCATTGCTTGTGTCTGAAATATATACGTTTTGAGGTGAGGAGGTGTCTCTGATATGGAGCAATTTCATGCCAAGGCGCTGACGGTACGGGGTACACGCTGGTGAGCACTGGACACCGAAGCGATCCCACTTCAGAGCCCCAAGCCCGATTCGCATTGGTTCATTACCAATGTGGAACTATGGATCGGCGCGTTCGATTTCCCACGCGATCAACGAGACATTCTTTTGTTACTATTGCCCCGGAACGCACAGCGAATATGGTACTGACTCACACAACGTTTTTGCCCATCGCATCGGAGCCATTTGTATGGAATTCCAGTTTGATGAAGATGAAGTCGACGAGCCAGGACTGGTATTTGTGGTCATCGGGATGATGTTCGCATCCGTCGGCGCCGCACTTTATACGATAACGGCCTCGGAAATGATCGGGTTTGTCATTTCACTTCTCGCCGTCGGGTTCGTCCTTGTGGGACTTTATAATATGATTGGCTAAGCCGGATTTGAACACGTGCAGAGTGCGTAACCTGCCTCCGCTGCATGATACCCGATTTTGAATGTTCGTGATGGGCCATCGAATGTTGAATGTTCGTGATGGGCCATCGAATGGTGACTTCTGCATATCCGCCCTGTGTCTTGTAACGCTGTGTCCGATCTACCGATTCCCTGTCAAAACGGCCCGGTCGGTACGGCGCCCGCGTGCACCAACCAATATGGGGTAGGGCCGAAAGATTGGGGCGGAGCAGATCTTCAGCGTCCTCATCGACTTGCCTGTCCGGTCTCGTGTCACGCGTCGTTGCGTGGCACGGTCACCGTGACAGTCGTTCCATCTGGCCCCGTGTCGATTTGAACCTCGCCGCCGACAAACGTGGTGAGCCAGTCGGCGAGCCAGAGCCCCAGGCCGGACCCGTGAGTGAGTGGTTCTTCGGTCCCCTCCACAATCACGCGGCGCTCCGTTGGCGGAATGCCTGGGCCGTTATCGGCGATTTCGACTGCTGCCATCCCGTTATGCGGGCCGGCACGAATCGTGACTTCCGGGTCGGTCCCGTCGTTATGTTCGACGGCGTTTTGAACGAGTTCCTGGATCGCCGGCACGACTCGCGGATCCACCTGCGGGTGTTCCTCGAAGGTCGATTCGACGGTCACTGTCACCTCGGAATCGGAGAAATCGACGGCCGTTGCCGTGTTCTCGAGGACTTCGAGGAGGTCGCGTCGCTCCTCGACGGTGAGGGACTCCGCGATGGTCCGCTGGACGTGATGGGCCTTTTCGCCGATTTCGAGCAGCGAGCCGATGTTTTCTTGAATCGTTCGGAGGTGGTCGCGTTTCTCGGGGTCAGTCACCGATTCCTCGAGCAGTTGGGCACGGCCCATGATGGCTGTGCCGTCGTTTCGGAGGTTGTGTCTGAGGACCCGCGAGAACACCGAGAGTTGCTGTTCGCGGAGTTTGCGTTCGGTGATATCGGTCTGGATGCCCACGAAGCCCTGGGACACGCCCGCCTCGTCTTCGATCGGGGCGATCGTTTCCTCCACGATGATTCGCCGCCCCGACTTCGCCTGGACGACCGTTTCGCCCGTCCATTCCTCGCCGTCGAGGGAAGGCACCGTTCGATCGGTCCGTTCGGCCTCCTGATCCGGAGGTCTGAAGATCTGGTGTGTGTTGCCGGTGACGTCCGTGGCCGAATAGCCGGTGAGGGCTTCGAAAGCGTCGTTGACGTACTCGATTCGCCCATCCTCATCGGTGATGTACATCGAGTACCCGGCGTGTTTGACCGCCTGTTGGAGATTGCGAAGTTCTCGTTCCCGCTCCTTTCGATCCGTGATGTCCTGGTTGACGGCCACGAATCGCTGTATCTCGCCGTCCTCGTCGAAAATCGGCGCGATCGTTTGATCGATGACGTACGTCTCGCCGTCTTTTCGTTCGTTGACGAGCTCGGCGGACCAGACCTCCCCACCGAGGATCGTCTCCCACATGTGCTCGTAGAAGGTTTCGTCGTGCTCACCGGATTGCAAAAGCCGCGGGTTCTCACCGATCACGTCCGCCTTCGTGTATCCTGTCACGTCCTCGAAGGTCCGATTGACATATTCGATCGTGCCCGTCCGGTCAGTGATGAGGACGCCGTGGCCGGCGTGTTCGACGGCCTGCTTGAAACTGCGGAACTCTTTCTCCCTGGCTTTTCGCTCGGTAATGTCGTGGGTCACCAGATAGGCCAGCTCGGATTGACTGCCGGCTGACTCGAGGAAGGAGACCTCGACGCAGTCGGTCTGGCGTTCGCCTCTGAGGGTTCGGGTTTCCGCTTCGATTTTGCGGTCCGTCTCGCCCGTTGCGATCGCCACCAGGAGTTCGCTGAACGGGTCGGTATCGTGGTCGATAAACACCGAATCGAGGTTTCGCCCGAGTTCTGCTTTCGACGCGGCGTCATAATACGCGACGGCGTTCTGGTTGACGTCGAGGACCTCGATTTTCTCGACCGTGTTCGCGACGGCCTCTGGATGGTCGGCGAGGTACGTTTCGAGGGAATCGACGTCCGTCGCGAGTTCCTCGAGATGGGTTTTGGCCCGCCCGAGGGCCACCTTCCAGATATTCATCGAGCTGTTCTCGAAAAACGAGTCGCCCGCCTGCTGCGCTGGGTCCCCAGTCGCCTGTTTGTCCTCCCGTTCCGAGATGTCTCTGAAGACCCCGATCAAGACCTCCCGACCGTTTCGGTTGTCCCGCTGCACGTTGATTTCGACCGGAATTTCTTCGCCGCCGCCCGTGTGGACATAGATCTGGGAGCCGTTGGGGAGGATTCGTCTGCTCCCCTCGGTCGCTGCATGCTGAGCGAACAATTGACGGTATTGCCCATCGTCGGTTTCAGGGTGGAGTGATGCCTGATGGGACCCGACGAGTTCCTCCTTTGACCGCTCGAACAGTGACGTCGCCGCCTCGTTTGCCGCGACGATCTCTCCGTTCCCAACCGTTGCGATGACGACCGGCTCTGGAATCGAATCGAGAACCGCATGGCAGTCACTCTGTGTCCCCTCTGACCCGATCGATTGACTGCCGGCTCCCGAGCCAGTGGACATCTCCCGGTATATGTGGGTAACGTGTCACACATTAACTTTCCGATCGGAAACCCGATCGAGCGACCGGCACGCCCTGGTTTTATCCCGGTCCCGTGTCGAACTTCGTGAATAGCTTTCCCAACCAGGTTCTTGTACCCGCCCGACCCCGCTAATCGGCCTTCGCTCGGGGGAACTGGACTCGGAAGACCGATCCTTTCGGGTCGTTATCCTCGACGCTGAGTGATCCATCGTAGCGATCGACGAGCGATTTGACCAGGTAGAGCCCCAGGCCGGTTCCCTCGCTGTCGAGCCCCTGCTCACCTTTCTCGAAGATCGCTTCCTTCCGCTCGTCGGGAATCCCCGGCCCGTTGTCCGCGACCGCTATCTCGACCTGGTCGTCTGTTTGTTCCACGAGAACAGTCACGAGTGGTTCCGGCTCGTCGTTGTGGAGGACGGCGTTTTGCAACAGATTTCGAATCAGCGACTCCATCATGCCGTCCCCGAGGACGGTCACCGACGGGATCGACTCGGGCGCCTCGATTCGAGCGTCCTCGTACTTCCCGCGTGCCTGCTCGATCTCCGTGGTCAGGACTGTTTCCACTGATCGGGGCTCGAGTTCGGTCTCGGATTGGAGAACGACGTCCGCAACGTCCCGTGCGGTCTGGGTGATATCGACGGCGTTTTGCGCCGCTTCGAGGACGGTCCGTGCCAGTTTCTCGCCCTCGGGATCGACGTGTTCCAACAGGAGTTCGGTATAGGAGACGACCACCTGCAGATCGTTGCGAATGTCGTGTCGCACGATCTGATTGAGGATCTCGAGGGTATCCCGCTGGACCTCGATCTGGGCCTCGTAGTTTGTCCGTTCGGTGATGTTGCGGGCGTAGCCGAGCACGCCAGCGTCGTCCTCACCGACTGGTTCGTACGGGATCAGCACGGTCTGCAGGGTGAGGGAATCCCCCTCGGCGGTCGTGACGTCCCGTTCGTCGATGACGGTCGACTCCCCCGATTCGATCACCGAGCGATCCTCGGCGCGAAACGCCTTGGCTCGGTCCGCCCGCATCCCCAGTTCCTGGTCTGTGTGCCCGAGTATCTCGTCTTTCGATCGGTCGAACAGTTCCGAGAGCGCTTCGTTGATGAGAAGGTACTCCCCGGCCTGGTTTTTGACGAAGATCGGGTCCGGGACGAGATCGATGATGTTCCGGAGCCGTCGTTTGGATTGTTTTCGCTCCCGCTCGGCCCGCTTCTGCTCGTCGATGTCCTGATGGATACCGACCGATCGCAGCGGCGTGCCGTCCGGTCCTCGCTCCATCACCTTCCCGATGTTTCGGACCCACTTCCAGTCCCCTGCGGCGGTTTTGAGCCGATAGTCGTTCGTGTAGAGGTCCGCATCTCCCTCAATATGGCGGCGCAACGCTTCGTTGTGGGCGTCGAGATCCTCCGGATGGACGATTTCCTTCCAACTATCGAACTCGTCGCCGATCGCCGCTGGATCGTAGCCAAGCATCTGCTTCCACTCGTCGTTCCGGGTGACCGTGTCCGTCTCCATGTCCCAGTCCCAGATGCCGAGGTTCGCCCCTTCGATGGCCAGATCGAGGCGTTCGGTTTTCGTTCGCAGCTCCCGCTCCCGCCGCTTGCGCTCGGTGATGTCCCGGAGGGCGGTGACGTCCCCGACGATCGACCCGTCGTCGTCCCGTAGCGGGTAGAACCGCACATCGAGGGTGCGTGATGCTCCCGCCGCGTTCTCCCTCGTCATCTCGAAGGAGACGTGTTCGCCCTCGTAGACCGACTCGAGGTGTGGTTTGACCGCTTCGAAGTCCTCCGTTCCCACCACCGCTTCATTCGAACGGCCCTTGAGCGTCTCCGATGCCGGAATGCCGTAGAATTCCCGGTACCGCTCGTTGGAAAAGAGGTATTCGTGATCCCGGTTGGACGCCGCAAGCATATCCGAGGACCCTTCGATCGCCTGTCTGTATCGTTTGAGCTCACGCTCCTTGTGGATCCGCTCGGTGATCTCCCGATCGACCGAGAGGAAACCGACGACCTCGCCCCGCTCGTCGTATCGGGGGATTTTGTTCACGGAGTACCAGTGAACGGAGCCGTCCGCATGGGTGACCTGCCGCTCCCGGTCGACGACCCGCTCGCCCTGGAGCACCCGGTTCTCACAGGCTTTGACGTCCGCTGCGAGGTCCGCCGGCCACAGCTCGTCGGTCGTTTGCCCGATGAGTTCGTCGGGCGCTGTCCCCAGGATATCCGCGAAGCTCTGGCCGACGTGCACCAGTCGGTGTTCGGTGTCCTTGAAATAGAGGAGGTCCGGGGACGCCTCCGTGAGCAGTTCGTAGAGCTGTCGGTCGGTGGCAAGGTCCCTGGTGGTCAACAGGTGTCCCTCGAGGTCGGTCTGGTCTCGGGGTGTTCCGACTGTCTCGACCCAGAGCGACCCGCCGTCGGCGGCCTGGAGGCGGTAACTCACCGGTTTCCCTCGGTTTTCGCCCGTGACAAGGCCCGAAAACCCCGTTTGTACCCGCGCCCTGTCTTCGGGATGCACGAGGTCGAAGATGGAGGTACCCGTCAGTTCCGCCTGCTCGTACCCGGCAACCCGCGTGACGGTGGGACTGACGTACGTAATCGTCCCCTCGTCATCCACGAGTGTCACCACGTCGCGGACGTCTGCCAAGAGTGCGTCCCGCAACGTGTTCTCCGGGCGATTCATGTGATACAGTGTCTATGTTTCCACCCCTATAAACTGGTTTGGATGATTCGTTGTGCTGCTTCAAAACCCCCCGGCGCGAGGACGAAATCTCAGGGGTCGGGCCGTCTGATTGGTGGGAGATTGATCGGTCCAGGTTGGGCGTCGAACGAAACGGTCATTCACGGTCGGGTGGGAACGATACAGTACTGATGGGACTGGTCGGCTCGATTTCGCACTCGATCGCTGCCCTCTATGGGGAGTCCCGGGGTCGCGTGCTGGTCGGCGTGGCAGCTGGGTGGGGGTTGCTCGTCGGGACCCGGATGAGCTATCCCGTCCTGCTTCCCTATATTCGGGAGGCGTACGGATTGTCACTGTCCGTCGCCGGCCTGCTCGTGACGATCATCTGGCTGGGATCGGCACTCGGCCAGCTTCCTGGTGGGATCCTCGCCGACCGGTTCAACGAGCGTCACGTGATGACAGCAGCGCTGTTCGTGGCCGGGACGGCTCTGGCGATGGTCACGCTTGCCGATAGCGCCCTCGTCGTCTTTCTCGGCACGGGATTGGTCGGTATCGGATTGTCCATGTACCCGATCGCCCGGATCACCGTCTTGACCGATATCTACCCCGACGCCGTCGGTCGGGCGCTTGGCGTGACGATGGCGACCGGTGACGTCGGCCAGACGGTCCTGCCGCCGGTCGTGGGCGCCATCGCGGCCGGGATCGCCTGGCAGATGGGGCTGGGGAGTCTCGTGCCTGTGTTCTTCCTCCTCGCGGGTATTGTCTGGGTAGTCGTCCCCGATGGCGAGTCAACCGAGGGGCAGGGTATCTCCCTGGACAGAGCCAGGGCCGTGATCGAGGAACTCCGGACCCGTTCGATGGCGCTGGTGACCGTGATCCTCTTTTTCTACATTCTGGTCTGGCAGTCCTTTACGGGCTTTTACCCGACCTATCTGGTCGAAGTCAAGTCACTCTCGCCGTCGGTCGCCGGGACCGTCTTCGCGCTCTTTTTCGGCGTCGGCGTGGTCGTCAAACCCGTCTCCGGGGCGGCGTATGACCGCATCGGGATGCGGGGGTCACTGGCTGCGGTGCTAGTCGGGCCGATCGCCGGGCTGGGACTGCTCCCGTTCATCGAGGGGTTCTGGGCGATCGTGCTGCTGACGGCGCTTGTCAGCACCATGCTCGGATCGGGGGCGATCACCCAGTCGTATTTGGCCGAGGAGATCCCGGAGTCGATCCGGGGGACAGGATTGGGTGTCATTCGGACCGTGGCGGCTTCGCTCGGCGCAGCGGGGCCGGTCCTGTTCGGAGTGCTCGCGGACGGTGGCTACTTCGATGAGGGATATCTCGTCCTGGCAGGGCTGATGGTCCTCATTCTCGCGCTCACCCGCACCTTGCCGGAATAAATCAGGCCATCTGATGTCGTGTCTCGGGCGCTATTTCCTCTCACGGTACCGGAACCAAATAGCCTGCTATGTCATGGCGTATGGTAACCGCTGTTTCTGTAGTCAAATGCTAAGAAGCTGGCGGCCGTACGTGGCCGTATGAGCGACTATACCACGATCTCCCTCAAACGGGACTTCGTCGAGGACGTGGAGGCGTACATCGAAGACGAACCGTTCGGCTCGGTGAAGGAGTTCGTCAAACACCTGCTCATTCGGGAAATGGAAGGCGAACAGGGCATTACCGAGGAGGAGGCCAAAGCACTCGGGCGAAAACTCGAGGAACTGGGATACGTGGATTGAGGGGGTTTCGGTTGGTGCGGGGAGCGTCGCCGGCGTCGAGCTGTGCGTTTCTTACCGGGGGTTTGTCGTCAGTCCATCGAAACGGATAGGGAGGGACCGGCCGAGGGTCGCGTATGGCCCCGACAGTCGATACGCTCCGAAACGAGATCCGGACGGCCGTCGGTCGACACGAACGCGTCGAACAGACAGGCTTCACCAAGGAGGCACTCGCCGCCGTCTGTGAGGCACTCGGGATCGAGATCGACGACGGTCGGTTACCGCCGAAATCCGACATGCGGACCGCGATCGCCGACCGGATCGACGGTCTGGACACCGATGAGGACACCTTCGACCGTGCGTTCCGGAAAGCGGAACTGGTGGCGATTCGGGACGAATTAGCGGGCGAATGACACACTGCGGAGCTGATGCCTGCCACCGGCGGTTCAGGGCCCCGGCCCCATCAGCGTTTTACCACCATCGCCTCTCATTGGATGACGATGCCAGCCGGTCGGCGCCTGACCATCCGGCCGTCGCCACGGCACGGCGGGGCTGACCCATGAGGCGACCCTGGATCGTTTCGTGGGGGCTCGGAGCGGTTGCCTTCGGTGGTGCCTCCTTGCTCGTTCCGCTGTATATCGTTCGCCTCGGCGCGAGTCCGCTCGAACTGGGGATCCTGGCGTCCACGGCGGCGATCATCGGCGCGCCCGGAGCGATCCTGTTCGGGCGCCTGGCGAGCCGAGCGAGCCATCGCCGACAGCTGGTGCTGGTCACGCTTGCCACGGCGACAGCGGCCCTTGTCCTGATACCGTTCCTGGATCACGTTCCCGCTGTTATCCTCACGAACGCCGCCCTCTGGTTCGTGGTGGCCTCGGTCGGGCCAGTCGTGACGATGCTGGTCGTCGAGGACGCCCCCGAGGCCACCTGGAGCACCCAGATCGGGATCCTCAACAAATTTTACGGGTATGGCTGGGCCGGTGGGCTGGTGCTTGGCATGGTGGTTCCGACCGTCGGTGCCCGGTTTGTCGACCCGGCGATGATCGATCGGCTCCTCTTCTTCCTGCTGGCCGGAATCGCCTCGGTCAGTACGGTCACTGCGGCGTGGACCCTCCCGCGGAGCGACCGGGAGGATGCCGTCGCGAGCGATCCACAGGCCCGCCGGATCGCCCGACTCCTCGCGAACTCCACTCGGGGGGTCAGGGGCGCGACGTTCGTCTTTCCGGCCAATCGGTTGTACTGGGCGACCCGCGGGTTTCGGCTCTCGCGGCTGCGGGGACGATTCAGGTCGCCGTTCACGTTGTATCTAATCGCTGCAGGGCTCTTTTTCGCCGGATTTGCCGTGTTCTGGGCGCCGTTGCCACACCTCTTGGCGGGGATCGGGCTGGAGTCCGGTCCCATATTTGGCCTGTACGTGATCTCGAGTCTGGCCGGGGCGGTCCTCTACGAACCGGTTGGCCGACTGGCGACCGACTGGGATACAAACCGCCTGACTGCAGGGGCGCTGGGAATTCGTGGATTACTTTTCCCCCTCGTGGCCGTCGCCGCCGGTGTCGGGATTGCCGGGGTCCGATCTGTCGTCCTCGGTGTGCTCCTGCTCAGTATCGGTGTGACCTGGGCCGTCATCGCCGTTCTCGGGACCACGATCGTAACCCGGCTCGCGCCGTCGGGGCTGAAGGCCGAAGCGCTGGGCAGTTACGTCGCAATCGGCGCGGTTGGCGGGGGGCTCGGGAGCATTGTCGGCGGCTGGCTCGCGACGAATGGATTTCTGTTGGCGTTTCTGGCTGCCGGCGGATTGGTCTCTCTGGGTGCGGTGATCGTGTTCGGCCTCCACTCCTCGCCTTAATCGGGGCCAGTGGGGAGCAGCGTTTTTGCATAGGCACCGAGCAGCATGGCGGCGATCGCCACGAGGATCGGATAATTGCCGATCCCGACACTCGCGTAGGCGGCCCCGGGACAAATCCCGGAGAGTCCCCACCCGACGCCGAAAATCAGGCCCCCGAGGAGCACGTTCCGGTCCATCGAGCGGAGCCGCCGACCGTAGGCTCGACCCGTGAGTGGCGCCGTTGTGTCGAGTCGCGTGCCGATAGCGATCGCGAGACCGGTGACCGCCGCCCCGCCGCCCATCACGAAGAGCAGGCCGAAATCCTCGAGCTGGAGGAAATCGAGGACGACTTCGGGGCGAGCCATCTGACTCACGGCCAGTCCGATGCCGAAGAGAAGCCCACCGAAGTAGATCACCACCATAAACACGGGCCCCTGCTCGTCGGTCATGGCGTCACCCCCATCCAGGCGACCAGCGCTGCGGTGCCGATTGCGACGGCCAGGAACACGACCACGTTGAGAACAGAGGTCTCCGAAAGCGAACCCACCCCACAGATGCCATGGCCGGAGGTACAGCCTTTCCCCAGCCGTGTCCCGACCCCGACGAGAAAGCCCCCGAGGGCCAACCGCCAGAGGCTCACCTCTGTGACCCAGATCCCGCCGCCAGTGAGGAGCGTGAAAAGCGCCGCGCCCGAGACGATGCCGGCCGTAAAGACGAGCCGCCAGCACCGTGACCCTCGCAGGGCCGGGCTGGCGAGTTCGGGGCGATCCGAGACGAAAGACCAGACCGACTCGAGCACCGTACTCGCACCGGGGGTCTTGCCGGTCAACGCGTAGATAAACGAGACGCCGATCCCGATGAGGATGCCGCCGATCAGGTAGTGGCTGATGCCGTTTGGAAAGAGCGTCGCCACGAGTTCCGGCGGCCCCAGCACCATCGTCAGTCGGCGGTCTCGCCGTGGCTTGCCGCACAGTTGTTCGGGCCCAACTCGATCCGGAAGGCTTCCTCGTCGTCGATCTCCCGGTGGCCGAGGTTCGCGGCGATGATGGTCTCGTAGTTGGCCGGCCGGGGTGGCATGTTCGAGAGGATGTGCTCCACGAACGCGGATTCGTCCATGCCGAGTACGTCCATCTCCTCCCGAAGGGTGCCTAATCGGGCCGTATACGTGCCGTCAGCTGCCGGTTGTTCGGCCGCGGCGCGATGGCCGCCAGCGATGATGGTCTCGTCTTCGAGGGCCAGGATCCGCTCGGTGAGACTGGCATGGAGTTGTCGAGCCGCCTCGGGGGCACCATCATCTCCCGCCTCGAGGTCCGGCCGGGCGACGCTGCCGGCAAAGAGGCTATCGCCAGTCAGGAGGAGTTGATCGGCCACGAGATAGCTGGTCATCCCGGAGGTATGCCCCGGCGTGTGTCTGGCCTCGATACCTAGTGCTCCGACGTCGACGGTGTCACCGTCCTCAAGTTCGAGAAGCGCAGCCGAGACCTCCATGCCGCGATCGACGGTGGCGGCCGGAATCAGGCCAGTGACGCCTACTTCCGAGAGGGAACCGACGCCGCTGACGTGATCTGCGTGGCAGTGTGTGTCAATAGCATACTCTAACGTCGCGTCGTGGGCTTTCGCGTCGGCGAGATAGCGATCGGCGAAGGCCCGCAAGGGATCGATCACGGCCGCTTCGCCGTCGGAAACGACGAGATAGGAGAGACAGCCCGTCGATGGCCGGTGGTACTGAAACACCGTTCCCTGGCCGTCAAAGGCTTCGATAGGTTGTGCATCGTAGAGTCTCGCCCAGCCTGCCATGCCGTCGGCCAGGCTGACGGCATGCTGTCCTCCGTCAACCAGCAAGTCGGCGACGTAGCCACTGGCGTCACCTTCCGCACACACGACAACCACCGGGTCTCCGTCGGGGACCCGCTCCATGGCCGTCGCTTCGTCGTCGAGGAATTCGTAGTAGGGGACGTTTTCGATGTCGACGGCCTCGCCGTCGATTCGCCACTCCTCGAAGTCCCCGCTGATCCGGACGTCGAGGATCGTCACCGGCTCCCCACGATCGATCCGATCGCGGAGCGCGTCCGGGCTGATCGTGTCGGCCGAGGCCGCGGTCTCGGGGACACGGGCGGATGTATCGGAATCGTTCATCACTAGCTTCTGTATTTCGAGCCCGGTACCTAAAAGTGTGCGTGACGGCACTCGGACGGTCCGTCGGTGGCTTGTTGAGCCAGCACCCAACCGTGCCGACGGCGAGTGCATGCGCACGTATTCAGACGTCCCGCCGTCGGAACCACTCTGCGCTTCCGATGACGAGCAGGACCGTCGCCGCGAGCAGGACCAACGCACCCGCCAGGTCGTATTCGCCGTCGACGACGATCGCCCCCGGGTCGTAGTAGCGGGTCGGACTCAGGGCACCCAGCCACTCGAGGTCGCTTTCGGCGGTGACTGTCTCCAGCGTGAACAGCCCGAAGAGAACGCCCAATCCGACTCGCTGTGGGATGGATGCCCGATCGAAGAAGACCGAAAGCCCGAGGCCGATCGCCGCGGCGGCCAGGAAATACGGGACTGACAAAGCGTGGAGGACGATCACATCCATGACTGGTAAGGACTCCCCAATCGACCGGACCGCTACCAGTAACACGACCGGCATGAGCACGTTGATCGCGAGGATCGGAACGAGCACTGAGCCGAACTTCTCGACGACGATTTGAACCCGGGAGACCGGCGTCGCCAGCAGGAGGTCGATGCGCCCGGACTCGATGTCCGCCGCGATCAGGCCCCCACCGAGGTACGTGAAGTACAACCCGAGCATCAAGATCCAGATGAACTGGTAGACTTCGGTCGCCAGGAAGCCCCCGATCGTCGTGATCGCGTCGATCGCGAATGCCGACTGGATGGCCTCCGGTAAGGCCTGGGCGTATTCCTCGAAACTTGCCCCGCTGGCTTCGATCGAGGGGAACATCCAGACGAGGACGAAGAGGTAGAAACTCACGACGACTAACAACGTGATCGTGCCCCGCACTCGTTGCCGGGCCTCGTATTTCATGATCTCGGTCATTGGATCACGCTCCACGCTCTTTCAGCCATTATCCTCCCCGTAGAAGTGCATGAAAACCTCCTCGATGGGTGGTTCCTCGATTTCCATGTCGATCAACGTGTAGCCCTGTAGCGCTTCGAGCAACGCGTTGTAATCCCCCGTGAAGGTAAATCGTGTCACTGTTCCGACCTGTTCGAACTCGACGACGCCGTCGAGAGCGAGCTTATCAGCCGAGACGGGCGTGTCCGTCTGGATCCGCACCCGTTTGCCCCCTTTCCCCAGCAGGGATTTGATGTCCTCGACGGTGACAAGGCTTCCATCCCTGATGATGCCGACGCGGTCACACGCCCGTCTCACTTCCCCCAGCACGTGTGAGGAGAAAAAGACGGTCGTTCCCGCCTCCCGCTCCTCGCGGAGAAACGAGTTGAGCCGCTCCTGTTTGAGCGGATCGAGCCCGCTGGTCGGTTCGTCCATGATGACCAGATCCGGGTCGTGCATGAACGTCTGGATCAACCCGAGCATCTGGCGGTTGCCGCTCGAATACGTCCGGATCTTTCGATCGAGGGGTGGGTCGAAAAGCCTCGTCATCTCCGCGAGCCGCTCCTCTCCCTTGAGCCGGCCCTGAAACTCGAGAAACGCCCGGCCGGTCACTGATTCGCTGAACCGCAATTCGCCAGGGAGATAGCCGATCCGTCGGCGGGCGGCCCGGAGGGCCGATTCGTCCTCGATGTCCGCGCCGAGGATGGAGCCACGGCCACTGTCCGGCGAGATAAATCCTAACAGCGTCCGAATCGTCGTCGTTTTGCCGGCTCCGTTCGGGCCGAGGAAGCCAAAGATCTCGCCCGCTTGGATGCCGAGGCTGAGATCCTCGATCGCGACGGTCTCGCCGAACGTTTTGGTCAACCCCTCAGTCTCGATGACAGCCATGTCGGTCACCTGTTGAGCCACCACCAGCCACCACCGAGGACCAGGATCACCACGACGGCCCCGATCCCGATCAACAGACTGTCACCGGCCGTCTCGCTGCCGCCGTCGACGGTGATCGGGACGGGATGTGGCCGGTCCATCACGGTTCGATCGTTGGGCCCCTCGGCACTGAGGTTCAGCGCGAGCGCGTCGGTCGTCTCGACCCCATCCTCCGGGGTGGTGACTTCGAAGGTCAGGACCTGGGTTCCACCCGGTTCGAGGGTTTCCACGTAGGCCGTCGGTGACTGACTTTCGTATGGGAGGTGGGGACTCAGTCTCGCTCTGATCGCCGACAGGGCGACCGGCCCCTCGTTTCGGATCCGGACCCTGAGCGTGTTCGAACTGTCGGGGGCAAGTGTGGTGTTGACCGGCTCGACGGCGAACAGGTCACCCCTCGTTTCGAGACTGGCCCATACCGCCGTCGAACCGCTCCGAACGGCTTCCGCCCCGGCCTGGTAGCGGACCTGGGCATCGAATTGCTGCGGGGCAGGATGCTGGCCAGCCATCGCGACCGTCGCCGTCGCGGTCACCGATTCACCTGGTTGCAATGTTCCGACGGCTGTCGCCCCGTCGCGTACCTGGACGCCGCTCGTCCGTGACTCGAACATCACGGCCGCGTTGCTGATCGGTGTGTCCCCGTCGTAGGTCACCGTCGCCGAGAGGATTGCCTGCGGGCCCTGATGAGTCACGGTCACCTCGTCGTAGCTGAACGCCCTGGTGGCTTCGACGGGGATGCCGACGGTCACCGGTCCGGTCTGAGACTGTATTCCAGCCGGGTGATCGAAGGCGACCTGTGCCTCGAGTGGTACCGTCTCCGCTTCCATCGTCGATGCGGCTTCGATAGCGGCCCGGACTGTCTTCGTCTCGCCGGCCGCCCAGTCTCCCAGGAACCGCGTGCTCGATGGGCCGCTGTCGACCGAGAGGCCCGTCGCCCCCGATTCGAGCGTGAGCACCGTCGCCTCCATTGGTCCCGCTCCATCGTTTTCGAGGGTGATCTCGACCGGTCCGCGTTCACCCGGGGAGACTGACCCGTCCGTTTCGACCACCTGGATCCGCGCCTCGCTGTCGGGGGTGACGCCGATCGACCGCGTTGGCGCCTCGGTTATTTGCCCACTTGTGTCGGCGTATCGAGGCGTCACTGTCACCGTTGCGGGCTGAGCCAGGGTGCCCTGGGCTGTTACCGCGACGGTCGCCGTGGTCGTGACACCGGGTTCGATGGTTCCAAGGTAGGGGGCCGCCGTCTGCGTGCCATCGAAGGCGAGGGCTGGGCTCTCCGAGGCAAGTGAGAGTGTCGCCTGGGTAGCCGCCTCTGATCCGTTGTTGGTGACTTCAAGAGTCATGACGCCCGTTTCCTGGGAGTGAAGGTCGACCTCGCTGGGTTCGACCTCGAAGATGGGGCGCTTCGGGATCCTGACAGTCGCCCGAACGGTCGTCTGTTCTCGTTCGTCGCCGTCGTACTCGTAGGTCACGTCGAGTGGGAGGTGATAGGTCCCACCTGGGACGGCAGTCGGGACTTCGACCTGAACGGTGAGGGTCCCGCTTTGCCCGTCAGCGAGCTCGCCGAGGCTTTGTTCCCCCGAGATGACCTCGAACGGTGTCGAACCGCTTCTGGCGGTGATCTGGACGTTCGACGCGGTTGTGACCTGATCGTCGATGTCTTCGGCGTCGTTCGTGATGGACACGGTAAGTGGTTGTTGGGTACCGGGCTGGAGTTCCGGCTCCGGCACTGTCGCCTCGAACCGCGGGTCTTCGGCCGCAGCAACCGGGGTCACGAACACGCTCATCACGACGAGGAGCACCAGGCCGACTCCCACTATCCGGCGGACTGCTGGCCGGGTGGCGATCCGAGCTCCCTGATTGAACATACGTTCACACTCGTGGGGAACCCACATAACAGTACCCGGGGCGCGCACGCGGGTCGCCACCCTTATACCCCCATCCCCTGCTACGGAGGGGCATGCTGACGGTCACGGCCCCGGCGACGAGCGCAAACCTGGGGAGCGGCTTCGACGTCTTCGGCGTCGCCTTCGACCGCCCACTGGACGTAGTCCGGGTCGAGCGGGCCGCCGAAACGACGATCGAGGTCAGCGGCATCGGGAGCCAGTACATCCCCGAGGACCCCACAAAGAACACGGCCGGGGTCGTCGCGGCCGAACTCGACGCGCCCGCCAGAATCGAGATCGACAAAGGGGTCCGCCCGTCCTCGGGACTGGGATCCTCTGCTGCAAGCGCCGCCGCGGCCGCTGTCGGCCTCTCAGAACTTTACGACACTGGGCACACGCGCGAGGAGCTGGTGCGGATCGCGGCCGAAGGGGAGGCCGTGGTGTCGGGCTCCGCCCACGCGGACAACGTGGCCCCGGCGATCCTCGGCGGGTTCACTGTCGTCCGGGATACCGGGGTGGAGTCGGTGGACGCCTCTGTGCCGCTCGTGGCCTGTCTTCCTGAAACGGTGGTTTCGACCCGGGAGGCCCGGAGCGTGTTGCCCGAACAGGTCGACCTCGCGACGATGACTGAAACCGTCGGGAACGCGGCGACGCTCACGATCGGGATGCAGCGAAACGATCCCGAGCTGATCGGCGCGGGGATGGCCGAATCGACAGTGACACCCGCCCGGGCGTCGCTCATCGACGGATACGACGAGGCCGTCGCCGCCGCCACGGACGCGGGGGCGACGGGGGTTACGGTGAGCGGTGCCGGCCCGGCCCTGCTGGCGGTGACCAGGTCTGGCGACCAGCGCGCCGTCGCGGCGGCCATGGTCGAGGCCTTCGAGAACCAATCGATCGACGCCCGCACCTTCTCGACGATGATCGGATCGGGCGCGACGATTCACTAACTCGTTATCTGACGGTCTATCGGTCCGCCTCGACGACGGTGAGTTTGACGTGATGAACCCCCTCAAGTGGCCGCAGCCGTGAGACGAGGGCTTCGATCTGTTCGCCTGGCCCATCGACAGCGATCGACTCCAGACAGAGATGTTCGCTCAGGTGGACGTGGTGGACGGCGATGATCGTGTCGGTGAAGTCGTGTTGGAGGTGATTCATCTCGTCGCTCACGTCGCCGTGTTCGTGCTCGAAGAGGACGACAACGGTCCCACTGAGACTCCCCGAAAGGTCGGTCTGCTGGTTGAATTCCGTGACGAAGGCCCTGATCGCGTCTCTGGTCGCCTCCGAGCGGCTGTCGTATTCGCCGGCCGAAACGACTCCGTCGAGCTCCGTGAGAAGGTCCGGGGGGAGGGTGACGCTCATCCGGTCGAGGTCCGTGCTCATACGATCACGTAGGTCCACGGGCCGCTTAATCCTTCGTCGAAAATCAGGGTTGCAGCACCAGCCACGCGAACGGGCGTGACGCCACCTGTTGGTGTCCTGAAAACCCCGCGAAATTCCCTATAGCCGGCCGAGCACGGCGTCCGTAACCTCCTGGGTCGTGCCGTCGCCGCCCAGATCCGGCGTCCTGGGCCCCGCCTCGAGGGTTTCCTCGACGGCGTGTCGGACCCGCTCGGCGGCCGCGGCCTCCCCGATGTAATCGAGAAGCATGGCCGCGCTCAGGATCATCGCACTCGGGTTCGCGATCCCCTCGCCCGCGATGTCCGGGGCCGAGCCATGAACTGGCTCGAAGAGGGCCCGATCGGGGCCCACGTTCGCACTCGGGAGCAGTCCCAGCCCGCCGACCAGCCCGGCAGCCAGATCCGACAGGACGTCCCCGGCCAGGTTCGGCGTGACGATCACGTCGAAGTCCTCCGGGCGGAGAATCAGATGCATTGCAAGCGCGTCCATGAGCACTTCACCCGTCTCGATGCCCTGTTCCTCAGCGACACGGGCCACCGCGTCGCGGAACCGGCCGTCGGTTTCTCGCATGACGTTTGCCTTGTGTGCGATCGTGAACCCGTCGAGGTCCCGGTCGGCGACGTATTCACAGGCGTAGCTCGCGAGTCGTTCCGAGGCCTCGTCAGTGACTACCCGGGTGAGCGTGCTGAGGTTTTCAGAGAGTCGGTCCTCGTGGCCCGAATAGACACCCTCCGTGTTCTCCCGGAGGAAGACCAGGTCGGTCTCGGGTTTGACGGCCTCGACGCCCGGATACGTCCGCGCGGGCCGCACGTTCACGAAGGAATCGACGGCCGCCCGGAGCGGGAGGATCACGTCAGCGGCGGTTTCACCGGCCGCGCCGAACAGCGTCGCCTCGGCGTCGGCGGCCAAATCTCGGGTTTCGGCCGGTAGCGGCTCCCGCCCCTCGGCGGCCACGTGATCGCCCGCCTCACCCTCGGTGAACGAAAACTCGACGTCGACGGCCTCCAGCACGTCGATCGCGGCAGGCATGACCTCACTACCGATACCGTCGCCCGGAATGACGGCGATCTCCGTCGTCATCGCTCCTCCGGGATGGCCTCGTCCTCGATGTAGGGCAGGGACGCCGCCCGCTCGCGGACCGTTTCGAAGTTCGCTCGCATGACTGCGGTGGTATCCCAGGTTCCCTCGGTGAGGGCGCGTTGCTGGGCGTCGTCGATGTCGACGTCGATCTCCGTTTCCCCGTAGGTGACCGTCGCCGCCTCGACGTCGATCTCGATCTCACCGTCGGGGTTTGCCTCGATCCAGTCCTGGATCTCGGTGACCGTCTCGCTGTCGGTGGTCACGGTTGGTAACCCGAGCGAGAGGCAGTTCCCGCGGAAGATTTCCGCGAAGGATTCGCCGATGATCCCCTCGACCCCCCACCGCATGAGCGCCTGTGGGGCGTGTTCGCGGGAGGAACCTGACCCGAAGTTCGCGTTGACGGCCAGGATCGAGGCTGTGCGGAAGCGATCGTCCTCGAAGGGGTGGGGATCCTCCTCGACTCGCTGGTCGTAGAAGGCATATTGGCCCAGCCCTTCGAAGGTCACGACCTTCATGAATCGGGCCGGCAGGATCTGGTCGGTGTCGATGTCGTTGCCGCGGATCGGAACCCCGGTGCCACTGACGTCGGTGACTCGTGGGGCGGGTGGCTCGTCACTCATTGGTCTCTCTCCAGATCGCGTACGTCAGTTACTTCGCCTTCGATCGCTGCTGCAGCGACCATCTCGGGACTCATCAGGATCGTCCGGCCGCCTTTGCTCCCCTGCCGGCCGATGAAGTTCCGGTTCGTCGAGGAGGCCGAGACCTCCCCATCACCCAGTCGATCGCCGTTCATGCCCAGACACATCGAACAGCCCGCGTCCCGCCATTCGAAGCCGGCCGCCCGGAAGACTTCGTCCAGGCCTTCCGCTTCGGCGGCTGCCTTGACCCGCTGGCTGCCCGGCACTGCGAGGGCTTTCACGTCGGGATCGACCTCGTGGCCCTCGAGGACGGCAGCGGCCGCCCGCAAGTCCGGTAGTCGCCCGTTCGTACACGAGCCAAGGAAGACGACGTCAACACCATAGCCCGCCATCGTGTCGCCCGGCGAGACGTCCATGTGCTCGTAGGCCCGCTCGGCGGCGTCACGCTGGCCCGCTGGCAGGTCCTCGGGGCCTGGAATCGGCTCGTCGACGCCGACGACCTGGCCAGGCGTGATCCCCCAGGTGACCGAGGGTTCGATCGCCGAGGCGTCGATCTCGACCACGTCGTCGTAGATGGCGTCGGGGTTCGAGCGGATCGATTCCCAGTAGGCCTTGCGCTCCTCGAACGCCTCTCCCTCGGGAACCGCATCCCGGCCCTTGAGGTATTCGTAGGTCGTCTCGTCGGGGTTGATGTACCCCGCCGTCGCGCCGCCCTCGATGG
>CAZVCA010000023.1:0-7806 GCA_964626045.1 uncultured Halobacteriales archaeon
GCGTCACCGTCGAGGGACCCGCAGGTGTCCCGAGACGTGACCGGGCGGAAATGGGCAGCGGATTTGAGCCCAGGAAACCGACCGAAGGGAGGTTTCCGCTGGTTCAAATCCCCTAAGGCCCCCGCTTCGTACCCGGTCGTGGGCCGTTTTGCCCAGCTTCGCATGCTCACAGGCCCGAACCACCGCTTTGGAGCGCCCGGCCGACCCGAATGCGGGGCCGACGTCCGCTATGCAATCAGCAGGACCGCCGGGGTCTACGTCGCTTTCAGGGTAATATGAGTGATTTCGTTTCTCGAACCAAGTCGCATATACGGCCCCCAGGTGCCGGTGCCCGGGGAAAGATAGAGAAACGTGCCACCCAGATCGTGAAGGCCCGTACTGTACCCGAACACCATCCGAACCACGACGTTGATCGGGAATAGCTGGCCGCCATGCGTATGACCGGCGAGTAGAAGGTCGATTCCCGCTCGTTTCGCGTCCGCAACTCCTTCGGGGGAATGATACATGAGGACCGCCGGCTTCCCCCGGTCTATCGACAGTTTCTCGAGTTCCGTGCCCAGATGGCCGTCGTCGTCGGCGTATTCCACGCCGAGTATCTGAATGTCCGCATCCTCGACGATCTCGTCTTTCAACACCCGTATCTTCGACCCATTGAGGACCGAATAGACCGCCTCGAGTCCCTCGTAGACCTCGTGGTTCCCGGTGACGAAATAGACGGGAGCCCCCAATCTGTCGAATTCGTCGAACATCCCTTCATGGACCCGAGCCCCTGCATCAATCAGATCACCGGTAATCATCACGACGTCCGGATCGAGACGGTTCGACCGCTCGACAACCTGTTCCAAATACGCCGAATTCCGTATCGTGCCGAGGTGAACGTCTGAAAGGTGGACAATAGAGACGTCCGTGTCTAAATCCGCAACGGGGACCTCGACGTGTCTCTCTACGATGCCTGTTGCATTTCGGATTGAAACGATAGTGAGCACACTGACGACGACCACAATTATCGGTCCTGCATGCGGGACGGAGTAGAACACGCTCACCACTTCGTATATCACGAGCGTACAGCCGGCGAAGAGGAGGATTCCCATCCACAGTGTCGATACCGTATACAATATGCTGGACAGGAGAGTGGGATGCATTCGCTCCCCATACGTGGCAAGCGGCAACGAGAGCGAGACGAACCCGATCCACGAATAGAGGACCGGTCGTCCGATCTCGAAAAATCCGCCGAGTCTGAGGACGACGTATGCGTTGAGACCGAAATACAGGATACTGAATATGAGAAGGAAAACGATAATCCTCACCCTGGAGAACGCAGCGTCATCGTCGCCTGGCGATGTTCCGTTGGGACTCGACATCAACGCGTGTCATTTCGGCTTCAGCGACGGACGGCAATGATTGTTCGCCTCTCAATGGACAGCAACACGAGAGAGATCGAGGAGCACACTGCATAGCACGACGGAAAGCCCAAATACCGAGGTCCGGGCCAGCCAGTAGATGGTACAAGATGGGGAACGATCTGAGACGAGAAGCTGAGTGACACCATGCTGGCCTCCGCCACCCGCCCGAGCACAATCACCAGTGATTGGGCTCTCACTACTAGCTTCGACAACGGGTGGCTGTTGATTTCAGACTCCGTGGAGAAGGTCCCGGGACCCACGATTCTGGACCGGTCCCCGCCTCGTGAGACACGTGCTAGGCCGGAGGCATACGAGGTCGGAAATTGACAATATTTCGACCACTCCGGATACCGACCGCAGTGAGTTTCGTCGGGTCGACACCCAAACGGGCCCATCACGCTATCCGTTCATTTTTCCTCCTTACACACCACTATGCCACCATGCGCGCAGCCGTCTATCGAGGCCCCGGCGAGATCGCCATCGAGGAGGTTCCCAAACCCGAACTCGAATCCCCAACCGGCGCCCTCATCCGCGTCACCCATACCGCCATCTGCGGATCGGATCTCTGGTTCTATCGCGGGCAGACCGACATGGAGGAAGGCGAACGTGTCGGTCACGAACCGATGGGCATCGTCGAGGAGGTCGGCGACGACGTGACGTCAGTCGAGCCGGGCGACCGCGTCATCGCCCCCTTCGCGATCAGCTGTGGCGAGTGTGAGTTCTGCCGGAAGGGGCTTTACACCTCCTGCGTCGAGGACGAATCCTGGGGCGGCGCGAACGGCGGGGGTCAGGGCGAGTACGTCAAGACCCCCTTCGCCGACGGCCATCTCGTCCGGGTGCCGGATCGGTACGCCGACGACGAGGAAACCCTCGAGAAGCTGCTTCCCCTGACTGACGTGCTCGGAACCGGCCACCACGCCGCCGTCAGCGCGGACGTGGGCCCGGGCGATGCGGTCGTCGTCATCGGCGACGGGGCCGTCGGCCTGAGTGGGGTGCTCAGCGCCCAGCGGCTCGGCGCCGAGCGGATCATCGCCGTGGGTCATCACGAGGACCGACTCGAAATCGCCGAAGACTTCGGGGCGACCGAAACCGTCGCGGAGCGGGGCGAGGCCGCCATCGAACGCATTACGGAACTCACCGGCGGCGGGTCGAGTCACGTCATGGAGTGTGTCGGCGCAGCCTCGGCAATGGACACCGCGATCGGGGTCACGCGGCCAGGTGGCACCATCGGCTACGTTGGCGTCCCCTACGGCGTCGTCGAGGAGGGAATCGACATGGTGTCGATGTTCCGGGACAACCTCACCCTCCAGGGCGGCGTGGCGCCCGTTCGAGACTACGCCGAAGAGCTCATGGCCGACATTCTGGGTGGGACCCTCGATCCTTCGCCGATCTTCACGAAGACCGTCGATCTCGACGGGGTCCCCGAGGGCTACGCGGCCATGGACGACCGAGAAGCAATCAAGGTGCTTGTGAAGCCCTGGGCGTAACCCGCAGAAATCAGGGGCCGAGCAGCAACCAGCTGTTGTACCCAGTCAGGACGAGGCCGAAGAGCCATAGCAAGACCGGCGGGCCGAAGATAACCAGCCAGTCCTCTTCCTCGGCGATCTGTAGGCTGTAAACCTGGCCGAGGACGAAGCCGACGAAAACGAGGAGTTTCAGCCCGATGAGTCCCGGGCGGCCGAACGTCGAGAACGCGAGGGAGACGAGTGCGTTCACCTCGCTTACCTCGTGGCTCAGATAGAAAATTGCCGTCGTTGTGACGATGTCGCCGATCCCGTAGGTGACGGTGGCGAGGATCCACAGCGAATAGAAAATGCCCGTCCGGTCCTCGAAGGCGGTCCCCTCGAGAGAGAACAGTCCACTGTCACGAAGACGGCCGGCCATTGCCCGAGAATGGTAGCGAAGCTAAGTAAAGCTCGCGATCAGGTCCGAGCCGTCGACGTACGGGATGTCGTGGGCGGCTGCGTAGTCGCGGGCGTCCTCGATCGAGAGCGCTTCCCCCGTGTCGTCATCGAGCATCTCACAGACCACTGCCGCCGGGGGCAATTCGGCCTCGTGAGCGAGCGCGACGGCCATCTCAGTGTGCCCTTTCCGGTCAGAAAGCCCGTACCGGGAGGCTCGCAGGAGATGGACGTGGCCCGGGGCGCGGAACTCCCGGGGAAAGTCGACGTCCTCGGGGGCAGCCGCGGCCTCGCCGAGGCGGCTGATCGTTAGCGCCCGGTCGTGGTCGGTGATTCCCGTGTACGTGTCCCGGTGGTTGACCGTGAGTGAAAACGAGGATCGCTCGTCGTACCCCAGATGATCGCTCTCCGCGACCGGGTGATCGATCTCGTCGGCCAGGAAGGGCAGGTCAAAGGCGTCCGCGACCTCCGGCCCCAGCGCGACACAGACCAGGCCGCCGGCGTCGTTGCGGAGTCGCGAGACCGCTTGCGGGTCGACGGCCGCGGCCGGATAGACCATGTCGACTTCCCCCTCACGGTCGTCGAAATCGTGGATCAGGACCGGTTCGCCGGCTGCAAAGGCCTCGACAGCCCGTTCGACCGCAGTCTGTGTGGTCCCCTGTTCACGCTGACTCGACATGAACACTCACCTCGTCACCGTCGAGTAGGCCCAGTTCATCCCGGATGCGCTCCGGGGCGATGATCTCCAGTTCGTCCGTATCGTGATGGGTCCGATCGGGCACGATCACGTAGGCACCGTCGAAGGACGGACCGTCTGTGGCCTCGACGGTCGCGGGATAGCAGGTTGCGGCCCCGTAGGTCCGTTCTTCGTCCTCCCACTGGGTGATGTTGACCCCTTCGAGTGAGGCCAGTATCGATCGCTCCCGCTTGCTCGCTGCCGTCAACGACACGTTGAGGGTCCCCGGATAGGGGTCGAATGCGAGTTTCTCCTCGAACTGCACCTTGTAGCCCGGAAGGGTCACGTAGTGGCGCCCTTCGCCCATGCCCGTCGTAATCGTCCCGTGGAGGGTGAGCTGGCCTTTGGCTTCGAAGATCGTCCGGTAATCCTCGTATTCGGCTTTCAAGAGGCCGATACCCGTCTCCGTGAGTTCGACGAACTGCCCGTCGCCCACGTGCTCTCTGGTGATACAATCGGCGTCCTCGAGGGCCTGGAGCCGTCTGGAGGCAGTCTGGGTCGAAACGGAGAGGTCGGCCGCGATATCGCTGCCCGAAACTTTGATTTCGCCGCGGTGCCCGCCCTCAAGCGCCAGCAGTTTGAGGACGGCGAGTTCGTCAAAGCCCACGGCAAGGGTGGCGGCGTCAACGACCATGGCATCGATTTCGGTCGAGCGGCGGATAAGGTTACCGAAAATGGGAAGCTTTCCAAATTTGAGAGAGTCGAGGGTTCAGGGTCCCGAGTCGGCCAGCGCAGGGACGATCGTGTCTTCGTCTTTGGCCAGCATCGCGACGTTCGACGGCGGGGCTTCCCGAAGCACCTCGTAAGCCGGGAGGTGGTCCTGCACCGACCGCGTGAAGGCGAGGACCTCCTCGTGGTCAGGCATGGCGTCCCGATCGAGGCGATCGCGGGACGTGCCGACGTGCATGTAGCCTTTGATCTCGATGAAGTCGGGATCGGCCCGTCGGTACAGGTCGGCGTACCCCGCCGGATCAGCCATGTTCTCACCGGCAACCATCGTCGTCCGGATCGTCGTCCGACTGTCGTGATCCTGGAGCACGTCGAGGGTTTGCATGAGATCCGCCCAGGCCGTCTCCTCCCGCGGGCGAACGACCGCCTCGTAGGTCTCCCGATCCGGCGCGTCGAGGCTGACGTAGAGTTGGGTCGGCGCCACGGCCTCGACCACGTCCGGGCGAGTGCCGTTGGTGACCAGAAACGTCGTGAAGTCCCGGTCGTGATACGCCTCGATCAGTTCGGGCAGGTGCGGATAGAGGGTCGGTTCCCCGTCCAGACTGATCGCCACGTGCTTGGGATCGTTTGCCGCCGCGAGACGCTCGTCTGGCACATCGTCGTTCCCCCCGAATCCTGCGAGCAGTTCTCGCTGCAACTCGATCGATGCATCGACGACTGCCTCCGGATCCTGCCAGTCCGTGCCCTCCAGTTCGTAATCGTGGCCCGCGTGATCCCGCCAGCAGAAGACACAGCGTTCGTTGCATCTGATGACCGGCGTCATCTGGACACACCGGTGTGAACGGATGCCGTAAAACCGCTGTTTGTAACAGGTGCCTTCGCCCCGAAGCGCGTTTTTCGTCCACCCGCAGGTCTGCACGGCTGTGTTCCCGATCGTGTGATAATTCGGCCCGTCGACCTGCTGGGTCATCGGCCCTGCTTGGCAGTGAACGGCCAAAAGAATGGTGCTCCCGACGAGGAGCCGACCCGCATGCAGAACCCCTATAGGCGATGGCCGTCACCGAACGCGTATGTTACTGGACTTTCGCGAGGACGTCGAGACCGCCCTCACCAGGGCCCTCGACGCGCTCGACGTTCCCGATGACGATCTGGGGATCGAGCGACCGCCGGAGAACGTCGAGGCGGTGCTCGCCTCGAGTGTCGCCTTTCGCCTGGCGGGCGTGGCCGAGGCACCACCCCCCGACGTTGCCGAGTCGATCGCCGAGGAAATCGACACGGCGGCGTTGACCTACGTCGGAGCGGTCGAGACCCAGGGACCGTACGTCAATTTTCATCCCGCAGCGGCCTATTACGAAGCGACACTCGAAGCCGCCCAGGACCGGACCTACGGCGAGTTACCCGACCGGGACGAGTCAGTCGTCGTCGAACACACGAGTGCGAATCCGACCGGTCCGGTCCACGTCGGCAGAGCCCGCAACCCCATCCTCGGGGACGCGATCGCCCGGATCATGGACGCGGCCGGTTACGAGGTCGACACCCACTACTACGTGAACGACGCCGGTCGACAGATCGCCGTCTTCACCTGGGCCTACGAACACTTCGAGGAAGCCGATTTGCCCGACCCCGAACGGGAGAGTCCGGAATACGAGATGGTCCGCTACTACCGCGAGGGGACGACCTTCCTCGAGGAGGGCCCCGAAGACGCCGTCGAGGAGGCCGAAGCGACGATCCAGACTATCATGCAGGGCCTGGAAACCGGCGACGAGGACACCTACGAGCGCGTCAGCGAGGTCGTCGACAGCGTACTGGGCGGGATGCAGCGGTGTCTCGAACGGCTCCCCGCGACCTTCGACGAGTTCGTCAAAGAAACGCGGTTCATGCGGGACGGGAGCACCGAGGACCTCATGACCCGCCTGAAGGAAAGTGGCCTGGCGTACGAGGACGAAGGGGCCTGGCATCTCGATCTGTCGGATCGCGGCTTCGAGAAGGACCTCGTTTTCATGCGCTCGGACGGTACGAGCCTCTACACGACCCGCGATCTGGCCCATCACGAGTGGAAGTTCGACACCTACGACCGGGCAGTGACCGTGCTCGGCGAGGATCATAAACTCCAGGCCCGCCAACTCCAGGCAACCCTGGAGGTGCTCGGCGCGGACTCGGACCGACTGACGGATGTGATTTACTCCTACGTGAACCTCCCGACCGGCAAGATGAGTACCCGTGCCGGCACCGGCATCGATCTCGATGACCTGCTGGACGAGGCGACCGAGCGGGCTCGGGATGCCGTCGAATCCCGGATGGGAGACCGCATCCGGGACGACGACCTCGAGGAAGCCGACGTCGAGCGGATCGCCGAGCAGGTCGGGATCGGGGCGGTTCGCTATGACATCGTCTCGAAACAGCCTAGCAAACCGATCACGTTCAAATGGGACGACGCGCTGGATTTCGAGGGGCAAAGCGCACCGTACGTCCAGTACGCCCACGCACGAACCTGTGGGATCGTGGCCGAGGCCGAGGGGACTATCGAACCGGACGCGTCGTTTGCCCCCCTCACGACCGCGCCGGAGCGTGAACTCATCGAACAGATCGCCGCCTATCCCGCCCGGATCGAGGAAAGTGCCACGGACCTCGAACCACACGGGATCGCGACCTACGCCCGCGAGCTCGCCGACGCCGTCAACGTGTTCTACCGGGAGTGTCCAGTCCTCGGATCGGGGGTAGAACCGGCGACGGCCGCGGCCAGATTGGGGCTCGTCGTGGCGGCCCGGAACACGCTCGCGAACGCGCTCTCGGTGCTCGGCATCGCGGCCCCCGAATCGATGTAGCTACCCGAACAACCCGCCGAACAGTCGCGAGAAAAACGACTCACTTGCTTGCTCGGTTTCGTTCTCGGTCGGTGCTTGCTCCCCCGTCGAGTCATCATTGCCGGCTGGTTCCGGCACATCCCCTGCTGGGCCTGGTTCCGATTCGGCGCCAGCCGCCGTTTTCGTCTCCGATCCCGGCTCTACGGAGGGGTCCGATTCTTCCGCCGTTGCTTCGTGATCGTCTTCCATCCGTTCCAGGCGGTCCGCGATCCCCTCCTCGTCGTCCGCTGTCG
>CAZVCA010000023.1:7906-10607 GCA_964626045.1 uncultured Halobacteriales archaeon
TCGTCTTCCATCCGTTCCAGGCGGTCCGCGATCCCCTCCTCGTCGTCCGCTGTCGTGGCTGTCGTTTCCTCGGCATTCTCGTCGTCCGCTGTCGCGGCTGTCGTTTCCTCGGCATTCTCGTCGTCCGCTGTCGCGGCTGTCGTTTCCTCGGCATTCTCGTCGTCCGCTGTCGTGGCTGTCGTTTCCTCGACCTCCTCGTCGTCGGGGGCCGCCGCTTCCTCCCGGTCCCCGCCACCCATCGCCTGATCGATCGCGTGGGGCTCATCAGCCCAGTCACGTGGCAAGGGTTCCTCGACCAGCGAGTACGCCATCTCCCGATACGCCTGCGCGGCGGGACTCTGGCGGTCGATCGTGATGAGTGGCATTCCTTTGTCCGCGCTCATCTGGATCGCGCCGTCCTCGGGGACTGAGCCCAGGACGGAGAGGTCCAGTCGTTCCCCGACGGTTTCCGGGGTCGGTCGGCCGGCGCCCCCGAGTCGGGTTACGATCAGCCCGGCGACGTCCGTGCCGAGGCGCTCGACGAGTTCCATCGTTTTGCTCGCGTTGGTGATCGCCGCGTCGGCCGGGGTCGTCACGACGATCACCTCGTCGGCCAGGCCGAGGGGGACCGTCATGTCGTGGCTCAACCCGCCGCCGCCGTCGAGAAGGACGAGATCGTACTGCTCGCGGAGGGTCGGCAGCAGGTCCCGCAACGCGGCGGGGTCAGCCCGGCCGAACGCCTCGATGTCGGGACTCCCGAGAACGACGTCGAAGTCCCCGGGTGCCTCGGCGATCGCGGCCTCGATGTCCGCGTCCCCGGCGAGGACCGCATGGATGGTCGCCTCCGGCGGGTCGACCTCGAGGAAGTCATCGAGATTCGCCATGCCCAGATCGACGTCGACCACGACGACAGAGCGACCGGCCTCGGCGAAGCCAGCCGCGAGGTTTACCGCGGTCGTCGTTTTGCCAACCCCCCCTTTCCCGCTCGCGACCGCATAGACGTGCCCCTCGGTCATTAGCAAGGTATCCGCGCGTTCGACAGTTAAAGGGTTGGCCTCAGGATAGCTCCCCGGCCATCGCGTCGAAGAGGCGATCGACGAGGCCGTCCATCGAGAGCCCGTCGGAGGCAAGCCCGCTCATGTGGTCGATCGAGACCTGGCCCCCGCCCATCCGGGCGTGGCCGCCAGCCCCCGACATGGGTATCTCCGCGACCGCCTGCTTGAGCGTCTCGCCCATGTGGACCCGGTCGTCTCTGGATCGCCCGGAGAGGTGGACTGTCCCGTTCTTTTGCCCCATCACGACGACGGCCGTGGTGCCCTCGAGATGGAGGAGTTCGTCGGCCGCCTGGGGGATCGCGTCGACGTTCGACACCTCGCCGACGTGGCTGACGACGAAGGGGCCGTCGGTCTGGCGGTTGTCGATAGCCCGGGCTTTGACGTCGAGGACTTCCGCATCCACCTCCGGGTGGGCGATCCGGTCGAGGAGGTCCTCGTCGATTCCCGGATAGAGGTAGGAACTCGCCTCGAATTCGGCGGCCGAACAGCCTCGCGAGAGGTGATTCGTGTCCGAGAGGATGCCATAGAGCAGCCCGGTGGCGACGTCGACGGGAAGCCGTTGCTCGGGGGTACCGTTCTCCCCGGCCGGTTCGTAGCCGATATCCCGGAGATACTCGGTCACGATCGTCGCACAGGCGCCATAATCGGTGCGCACGTCGGTGACGGCCCGGCCAGTCCCGCCACCAGGGTGGTGATCGATCACGGCGAGTGGGTCGACATCACCGGCGTCGTCGAAATCACGAGCCTCGTTGTGATCCACGAGCACGACGTCCCCGGAGAGGTCCTCGGCCCCCTCGATCGCCTCGATATCAAGGTTGAGGACGGTGCGAAAGGCCCGGTTTTCCTGATGGCGGATTTCACCCGGGTACCGAATCGCGGCCTCGGTGTCGACTGCCTCGGCCACGTGGGCGAGCCCCATCGCGGCGGCCATCGCGTCCGGGTCGGGATTGGGATGCAGCAGGAGCGTGATTTCCTCGCGGTCCCCAACCAGTGCGCGAAAGGTGCTACCGGGTGAGCGGCGATAGCGGCGGAGGGCGATCAGCAATACGAGAATCGCCCCGACTCCGGCCGCGAGGGCACCGATCACGAGCGGATCAGTACTGATGAGATCTCGGAGGATCCCAGTGTCAAGGCGGATATCGGAGAGCGCGGCCGGCCAGTCCATGCGGGTAGGAGTGGGTCGCCCGAGGTTATGAAGGTTCACACTGGGGCCGTGGGCCATTCCGGCAGTTTAACTGTCTCGGTCGTGGAATTGCGCGTAACACGTCCCATGAGTTCGAATTCCCAGGGCGATTCCGCGGGCCACTCCGACCGCCGGAAATACGAGTTCCGGAAGGTCATCGAGGACCTCAAATCTCACGAGGGCAGCGGCACACAGCTCGTGAGTATCTACGTTCCCCCGGACATGATGATCTCCGACGTGGTCGCCCACGTCACCCAGGAGTACAGCGAAGCCTCCAATATCAAGTCGAAACAGACCCGGACGAACGTCCAGGACGCTCTCTCCTCCATCAAAGCCCGTCTGAAGTACTACGACACGAAGCCGCCGGACCGTGGCATGGTGCTCTTTTCGGGGGCCGTCGACGAAGGCGGCGGCCAGACGAAAATGGTCACGGAGGTACTCGAAAACCCCCCGGACCCGGTCGAATCCTTCCGCTATCACTGTG
>CAZVCA010000023.1:10617-21336 GCA_964626045.1 uncultured Halobacteriales archaeon
ACCGGTCAAATCCGCCTCCTCGCTGGTGCCCGGCAAGCAACGCAAAGGGGGTCAGTCCGCCCAGCGGTTTGCCCGCCTGCGACTCGAGGCGATCGACAACTTCTATCAGGAGATCGCGGAGATGGCCGACGATCTGTTCGTCCCGAAACGCCACGAACTCGATGGGATCCTGGTCGGGGGCCCCTCGCCGACCAAAGACGAGTTCCTCGACGGCGATTACCTGCATCACGAACTCCAGGACAAAGTCCTCGGGAAGTTCGACGTGGCCTACACCGACGAGTCGGGCCTGCACGATCTGGTCGACAAGGGCCAAGACGCGCTGGCGGACGCCGAGCTCACCGCGGACAAACAGGACATGGAGGAGTTCTTCAAGGAGCTCCACGGCGGCGAACGGGCCACCTACGGCTTCGGGCCGACCCGCGAGAACCTCATGATGGGCTCGGTCGAGACCCTCCTGCTCTCCGAGGACCTGCGCCAGGATGTCGTGATCTACGAGTGTCCCGAAGGGCATACCGACCGGGAGTTGCTCGATCCGCGTCACGAACCGCCCGAACACAGCTGTGAGGAGTGTGGGCAGGAACCGGCATCCGTCGAACGCGAGGACGCCATCGAACACCTCATAAACATCGCCGAACAGCGGGGGACCGAGACCCATTTCATCTCGACTGACTTCGAGAAAGGCGAGCAACTACTGACCGCCTTCGGTGGCATCGCGGGCATTCTGCGGTACCAGACCGGCGTCTGAGGCGGCGTATACCTGAACCACTGACAGCCGCGAGGATCCACACCGTATCCGCCGGTGACCCCGTCCATGTAGCTGCCGGTCATACCACTGTCAAAGCGATGTGGACTGTCTGGTATTGAAACGCTACATTAGGATATTGGCATACGTGCATAACTTGGATACGGCCCGAGCACATAGTGTGGGGTATGAACACAGTCCTCATCCCAACAGATGGCAGTCCCACAGCCGAACAGGCGATCGAGCGACAATGCGATCCAGCGGGAGTTAGCTTCGAAGGCCACCGTCGAGAAGGCGACCCGACCGCTGTGATCCGCTCGCTCGCCAACGAGATCGATCCCGATCTGATCGCGATGGGGGCCACGGGGGGAACAGGGCTTAGCCGGCGGCTCCTCGGGAGTACGACCGTCGGCGTGCTCCGGGACAATACCGCGCCCGTGTTGGCGGTCCCTGGCAATGCGCCGGATACTGCCGGTGAGTACGACACGATACTCCTCGCCACTGACGGAAGTAAACCAGCAGGAGACAGCCACGATGGCATTCGAGTGGGGCCAGGCCTTTGATGGCGCCATCCACGGGATCTACGTCGTCGAAGAGGCCTTCTGTGACACAAAAGAGATCGAGGACGCTCGTAGCCGACGGGAAACGGGCGCTCGCAACGCTCGAAGACCGGGCCGCGGAAGCCGGGCTCTCGACCACCACGGACATCGAGCGCGGGATTCCACACGACGTCATTCGGCGGCAGGCCGAGGTGGTCGATGCGGATCTGATCGTCCTCGGCCGACGGGGCCGAAGCGGAATCGAGGGGCGGGTGTTCGGCAGCGTCTCGGAACGAACCGTCCGGACCGCCGAGCGACCGGTCCTCGTGGTGTAGCCAACCTCGAGGAGATGGATGGGCCGGCACTTGATGCCGCCCGGACCGCGACCGAAACAGAGGGTGGTTCAGGGATCCGCTGGGTCCGTGGCTCGACGACCGGACCACGAGACATCGAACGGTTCGACGGTACGTCCTGGGATTCAGGCGTCGATACCCGTTTTCGGCGGGGGCAGCTTACGGCTCGGTGGAGAGTGGACTGGTCCCCAACTCGGTCCGTTCGAGCCCGAACTCGTCGACCATCGTCTCGCTCACTTCCCCTTTGGCCGTGAAGTAGAGGATCTGCCAGCCGTCCTCGACGAGTGCCAGGAGACTTTGGAACCCCCGTCGCAACCGGTCGGGATCTGCGGCGAGGAAGGGATCATCAAGCAGGAGGAATCCTGGTTCGTTCCCCAGCAACTGGCCCGCCAGCGAAACCCGGGTCGCAAAATAGAGTTGATCAGTCGTTGCTTTGCTCAAAACCCCTGGCTCGACTGTTCGCCCGTCCTGACGCGTGATCGCAAGGGAATGAGTGTCCGGATCGTAGCCCACGGCGGTGTATCGCCCGCCGGTCAGCCGCTCGAATATCCGCGATGCCGGGCCATCCGGATCCAAGAGGTCGGCGAGTTTTTGTTGTTCCTTGGCGTCGATCCGGTCGAAGAGTTCGTGGGCCTTCCGGGAGACCTCGGCGTCCCGCTCGATCCGTTCGACGAGCGTTTCGAGGGACTGCGCGAGCGATTCGAGCCCCTCACACGAGCGAGCAGGTAGTGAAAGCGGGTCATCGAGGAATGGCCTGGCGTCGATGTCCCGGGCGCGCCGTTCGAAGGCGGCGAGTTGGTCGTCGTGATCTTCGAGCCGGTCCTCGAGGCGTTCCAGTTCCGATCGAATCGAGTCGACCTTCGTTTCGAGGCGGTCGCGTGCTGCCTCCGAGAAATCCGCCCCGTCGATGTCGTCGGCCACGTCCTCGACCAGGGCAGCAATCTTGGTTTCCCAAACGTGCTGTTGGTCGGCCGACGTTCCCTCCGGTTCACCGAACCGATCGATCAGCTGCTCTCTGGCCGTCTCAAGCTCCCGTCGACGGTCCTCGTGGTGGGAGACACGGGTTTCGTATGCCTCGATGCTGTCCACGGCCACGCCGTCGAGTACCTCGCGTTGGGTCGCCTCGAGTTCCGCAATGTGTGTTTCGTGCTCGCGTTTCCGGTCACGGAGCGCCGACTGGCGCTCGCGAGTGTTCTCCAGGGCCGCCTGTTCCTTGGCGGCCATTTTACGGCCGCGCTCGAGGTCACGGCGAAACGAATCGATCGCCGGCGGGAGATCCTCGACGGTCTCGACCGCGAAACCGACATCACGCGCCGCAGCGAGCAGGGCCGATCTGTCCGTCTCGATGGCTTCGAGGCGCCGGTTTGCTCGATGGTACACCCCGCCAGCACCGATGCCGACGAGGCCGAGTGCGGCCCCCAAACCTACGGCGGCGATCGACGCCGTCACCCCACCGAGGATGCCGGTCCCGGCTGCCCCACCGATGCCGACGAGGGCGACCCGCTTCGCGAACTGGAGGTGTCGACGAACGGCCGGTTCCTGCTCCTGGGTCTCACGAAACGCGTCGAGTTCTCGGCGGAGGTTCTCGACCGCCGATTCGCGCCCTTCGAGTTCCGCGACCCTGGCTTCGTGCTCGGAGACGTCCGATTCGAGGGTCCTGATCCTCGATTCGGTCTCCTCGAGGCGGTCGCGTACCTGGTCGAGGGTGGCCCGTTTCTGTTCCAGTTCCCGGTGCCGTTCCCGGAGGCCCTCCAGGGTGTCCCCGTCGTAGACCGACAGCCCTTCGAGTTCCGCTCGGGCCTCACGAACGGTTTCCAGGTGAGCCAGCAGCCGGTCGTGGGCTGCGACCCGCGACGCGTCCCGCTGGACGGCGAGGCGTTCCCTCGCCGTCTGCAGGTCCGATGTGAGCTGCAGCCGTCGGCCCGCAAGGCCATCGAGGTCGGTCGCGTCGACGTCCGCGAGGTACGCCCTGATATCCTCGGCGAGGGTTTCGGCGCGATCCCGCACCGTGCCCGCGTTATCGGCTTGCTGATCGCTCGACACGTCGAGCCGCGTCGGCGTCAAGCGACCTCGCTCCCGGAGTGCCGCCTGGATCGACTCGATGTCGCTCGTATGTATGTCCCCGAGGGTCTCAATGAGCGAGGTGTAATAGGCCGGTTCCGTCGGCAACGACAGGTCTCCGTCACGGACCACAAAGAGCCGCTGCAGATGGGCGGGGTCGATTCCCGAGACGGTCCCAAGGGAGTCGTCGCCGGCAAAGACGTGGTGCTCGTCGCCGGCGATCAGTTCGACCCGACCGGTTGGTGGTTGGTCCACCCGTGGGCCGGGGCTCATGCGATCAGGGATGCCCGGTTCGAGGAGTTGCAACAAGGCTTCGAGATAGAGGGTTTTACCGGCCTCGTTCGGCCCCGAAAGCACAGTCAACCCCGCACCGATCGTCGGCCGAACGTCGTATAAGGGCCCGTATCGGTCCACGGCAGCGCTGTCGATGTACATTAGAGGTCACCCCGTGCACTGAGATGGCTCATGACCGCAAGCGTCCGTTCCCGGACCGCCGCCGTCGTCTCGTCGTCCCAGTCTGTCGCAGCCAGTTCAGTCTCGAAGGCCGTATAGAGCGGGTGGGCTCGCAGGTGGGCGACACTCCGTGTTTCGTTTCGGACCTCGATCCCCGGGGTCCGTTCGGCGAGCGCGTCGTCGAAAGCCGACTCGTCGCCCTCGAGAAACCCGTCGACGACGATCGAAGCTGCGGTCGATTCGTCGACGTGTGTGTCGACCCACGACTCGATTGTGTCCAGGATGGCCGCTTCGTTGCCTGGCGTTACTGTGAACGTCTCGCGCTCGTAGTGAAACGTCGACAACGGCAGGACCTCGACGCCTGTTTCGGAATCGAGTTCGACCAGCCGGCGGGGCCCGGTTTCGCTCCGGCGGGTCGAGACCGGCGTTCCGGGATAGACCAACGTGGCGGCTTCCCCGATGGGAACCTGGTGAAAGCCGTGATAGTGGCCGACGAGGTAGTAGTCAAAGGCAAGCGTCTCGAGTGTCCCCGAGCTGATCGGGAAGTAGCGGTGGGCCCCCTCGTCCCCGGTCTCGCGGTCCGCAAAGGGCACGTCGAGGCTTCCATGAAAGAGCAGGGCTTCGACCCCATCGAAGGGCTCCCGATCCTTGAGCGCCAAGAGAAGTTCGTCGTCCGGGCGGTCCCGATAGGGCAGGGCGGTCACCCGAAGACTGCCGTCCGGGCTCGTCCAGTGACTGAACGGCGTCTCGGTGGCGACCGTACAGGCAGTGCCGAAAAACACGTCTCCCCGGAAGGCCTCGGCGTCGTGGTTGCCCGGAATCACCAGGACCTCGAAGGGTTGATCGGCGAACAGATCGTTGCGGAGGGTCGGCCGCAGGTCCTCGACCGCTGCCGGGTCGTCGAACACGTCCCCGCCGATCGTGACCAGGTCCACGTCACGGTTCGCGGCCGTCTCGAACACTTCTGTGATCGCCTCGCGCCGGCGGGTCGAATCCGGTCGGAGATGCAGATCCGCCGTATGGAGCAGCCGCGCCATCTGATGCAACGATCACCGGTGAGCCTCTTAACCATCGGGGTCCCCTCGGGTGATGAAGCCGTGGGTGCCATCAGGTTGTAGTCGTCATTCGACCCCACCTCCCGCGGTCGATGGTACCGGGAGCGACCCAGAGCGAAAATATCCGAGCCGTTCGATGATCATCCGGAAAACGGCGCCGTTAGGAGAGGATCTGGCGGAGTTGCGGTCGCCGCCGGTCGATGTCGAAGTGCGGTTCGATCCGGCCACTTGCGGCGATCCGATCGACCAGCAAAAAGACATCGACCCCCTCGCCTTCGGCCAGATCGGCCAGCGCTTCGATGTCGGCCCGGTTGAGCGCAAGTGAGCCCAGCCGGGAAACGAAAGCCGCAGCGATCGCCCCAGCCTCGCCGTCGGGAAACTCCCCGAGAATCGCCGAAAAATCAGGCTCGTCCGCTGGTTCCGTTTCGAGCGGGGCGAGGGTGAGACAGTCACGGCAGATCTCGGCGGCCGGGGGCGATTCGGGAAGATGGGGCTGTACGGCCGGCGGGACGGAAAACGCGACCAGCTGGCCGTCACACTTCGGACAGGACATACCCCACCCAGACAGGCGAGGTGGAAAACCGCGTCGGTACCGACCGGTCAGGTGTCGTCTCCGGCTTCGGCGGCGGCCGCCTCCGCTGCTTCGGCCGCCTCGGCTTTTTCAGCGGCCTCTTTGTTCGCTTTGATCTTCTTCATGCGGAAGATCTCTTCGCGCTCCTGTTCCTCGAGTTTGGATTCGATGTAGTCTTTTGACTCGTAGAGATCCGGCAGGAGCGTGAACTCGAGAGCGTTGACCCGCCGTTTCGTGGTCTCGATCTCCGTGAGCATCTTTTTCATCGCCGTCTCGACCTCTGCAGCCAGGACGACCTGTTCGAGGAGTTCCTCGTAGGCTTCGGCTGCTTCGTCGATCCGAGCGCTCGTCCCGAGCAGTCCGTACCCACGCTCATCGAGGTCCTTGCGGACTTTCGTCGACTCGATTTGGGGCACGACGACGCCCATGATGTTCTTGGATTCGACCGTGATCTCCGGATGTTCCTTGATCGCCGCGGCGGCGCCACGCACTGCCACGTCGCCCTCCATCGCGCGGGCCATGTTGATTTTCCGCTGGGCCCGCTCGTAGTGGGACTCCATGTCCGAGCGGACGTCCTGGGCCTGATCCAGGATATCCATGAACTCCATGATGAGGCCGTCACGCTTCTGTTCGAGCGTGTCGTGGCCCCGCTCGGAGAGCTCGATGCGATCCTCGATCTGCATCAAGTTCTTCCGAGTGGGCGTAACGTCTGTGGCCATACCCTCACTCCTCGCTTGAAGGGTTAACCGTTTTCGGAGTCCTTTAGACGGGATCGATCTCGCCGGCGTCGAGTTCGGCCTCGACCTGCTTCGCGGCCGCGACCATGTGAACGAGTTTTGTCTGTGCCGGCTCCCGTTCGAGGGGTTTCAGGCCACAGTCCGGCGAGACGGTTAGTTGGTCGGGCGACAGGTGCTCGAGACCCGTGCGAATGCGGTCCTCGATCTCCGCGACGGATTCGGCCTCCCGGGACTGGGTGTCCACGACCCCGAACCCGATGTCCATCTCGAAGTCCCGGCCGCCGAAGACGTCCGCGGGATCGTCCGCGTCGGGGCTGGCGAACTCCAGGTCGAGTTCGTCCACCGGGAAGTCAACCATGTCGTCGGCGAGGTTCGCGTAGTTCCCCGAACAGACGTGGGTCCCAAAGCGGACGTCCTCGGGAACCGCTTCGGCGACCCGGGAGAGACACTCATGGGCCAGTTCGCCGTGGGGGGACATCCCCAGCCCCGGTTCGTCCAGTTGGATCCACTCGGCCCCGGCCTCGACCAGTTTTGGCACTTCCTCGGCGATCAGATCCGCGAAATCCAGGGCCAGGTCCTCGATCGAATCGTAGGCCCCCGAACTGGCGAAGGTCGCGAGCGTGAACGGGCCCGTCATCGTGATTTTGATCGGCCGCGTGGCGACGCTGTCGGCAAACGTGAAGTCCGAGACGAGCCAGGGTTCGGCCGTCGAGACGGTGTCGGTGACCTGGGGCATGCTTGCGTTCCAGTTCGAGCCCTCGCCGTCCTCGGGCGCGTCGTACCCGTCGATGACGTTCGTGAAGTAATCGACCATCCCCTCCCGCCGCATCTCGCCGTCGGTCACGACGTCCAACCCGGCGTTTTGCTGGTCCATGATCGCCGCTCGTGTCGCGTCGTTTTCGGCCTCCGTCCGGTCTTCTTCCGCCAGGTCGCCAGCGCTGACGCCCGCTCGGACGTGATCGAGCCAGTCCGGTTGCGGGTAACTCCCGACGACAGTCGTTACCAAGAAATGGTCGTGGTCGTGGTGTGGCGGGCGGAACTGCTCACGTGACATCTATCCATGCGTACGCGATGAACCGCACAAAAAGCTTCGCCGGTCTCAGGCTTCGACGGCCGCCTCGCCCTCGACGTAGTACTGCTCGATGAACTCCTCGTCGATCCGGTTGAGTTCGGCTTTCGGCAGCATCGAGACCAGTTCCCACCCGATGGAGAGGGTCTCCTCGATGTCGCGATCGGTGGTAAAGCCCTGGTCGACGAACTCCGCCTCGAACCGGTCAGCGAAGTCGAGGTACTTGTTGTCACGCTCGGAGAGGGCCTCCCGGCCGACGATGTTCACCAGATCACGCAGGTCCTCGCCTTCGGCGTAGGCCGCGTACAACTGATCGGAGAGGTCACCGTGATCCTCGCGGGTCAGCCCCTCGCCGATCCCTTCGTCCATCAAGCGGGAGAGACTCGGCAACACGTCGACAGGCGGTTCGACGCCCTGGGAGTTGAGACTCCGATCGACGTAGATCTGGCCCTCGGTAATGTAGCCGGTGAGGTCCGGGATCGGGTGGGTATCGTCGTCCCCGGGCATGGTGAGGATCGGCAGCTGCGTGATCGATCCCTCCTGGCCCTCGATCCGACCGGCCCGCTCGTAGAGCTGGGCCAGGTCGGTGTACATGTACCCCGGATACCCCCGGCGACCCGGGACCTCCTCGCGGGCCGCGCCGATCTCGCGGAGCGCCTCACAGTAGTTGGTCATGTCCGTCAGGATGACCAAAATGTGATAGCCCTTCTCGAAGGCGAGATATTCTGCGGTCGTCAGCGCGAGCCGTGGGGTAATCGTCCGCTCGACAGCCGGGTCGTCAGCGAGGTTCAAAAAGAGGGTGGAGCGCTCGAGCGCGCCGGTCCGTTCGAAGTCCGCGATGAACTCGTTTGCCTCCTCGCGGGTGATCCCCATCGCGCCGAAGACCACGGCGAACTCGCTGTCTCCCTCGCTTGCGTCTTCCTCCGGGACCGTCGCCTGCCGGGCGATCTGGAGTGCCAGCTCGTTGTGTGGCAACCCCGAGCCGGAGAAAAGCGGCAGTTTCTGGCCCCGGACGAGCGTGTTCATGCCGTCCAGTGCCGAAATGCCGGTCTGAATGAACTCGCGGGGGTACTCCCGGGCGTACGGGTTCATCGCCGCGCCGACGATATCCCGCCGCTCGTCGGGGACGATCTCGGGGCCCCCGTCGATCGGCTGGCCGGATCCATCGAGCACCCGTCCGAGCAGTCCCTCGGTCACGGGCATCTTGAGGGTTTCACCGAGGAATCGAACCGTCGCGTCACGACCGATCCCTTCGGTCCCCTCCATGACCTGGATGGCAACGGTATCGCCCGAGGTCTCGAGTACTTGGCCCCGCTTTACCTCGCCGTCCGGGGTCTCGATCTCGACGATCTCGTCGTAGCCGATCGGCTCGTCGGTCTCGACGAACACCAGCGGACCGCTCACGTCGGTTATCGTGCGATATTCCTTCATCAGTAAAGCGCCTCCAGTTGATCAGTGATCGATGCTTCCACGTCCTCGATAAAGGGCTCCCAGTCGTCGCTCGTGTTCATCCGGTTGAGTCGCGGCAGGTCCTCGATGTCAGTGATCTCTTCGACCGGCACGCCCGCATCGAGTGCCTCGAACGCCTGGTCGTTGAACGTCTTGATGGCCCCCAACATGCGATAGGTCTTCTCCGGCCGACAGGAGGTGTCGACCTCGTGGAACGCGTTCTGCTGCAGCCAGGCCTCGCGAATGTAGCGGGCGACTTCGAGGGTGAGCTGTTGGTCTGCCGGCAGGGCGTCTTTGCCGACCAGTTGAACGATCTCCTGGAGTTCGGTCTCCTCGTCCAGCACGTCGATCGCCCACTGCCGGAGTTCCGGGAAGTCCGCCGCGACGTTTTCCTCGTACCACGGATCCAGCTGATCGCGATACAGGGAGTAGGATTCGGTCCAGTTGATCGCCGGGAAGTGGCGTCGTTCGGCCAGGTCGGCATCCAGGGCCCAGAAGACGTTGACGATACGGAGCGTGTTCTGGGTAACCGGTTCCGAGAAGTCCCCGCCAGGTGGCGACACGGCGCCGATCACCGACACCGAGCCTTCGGTGCCGTTGACGTTCTCGAAGTAGCCGGCTCGCTCGTAGAACTGGGCCAGCCGGGAGCCGAGATACGCCGGATACCCCTCCTCGCCGGGCATCTCTTCGAGGCGGGAGGAGATCTCCCGCATCGCCTCGGCCCATCGCGAGGTAGAATCGGCCATCAGCGCGACGTTATAGCCCATATCCCGGAAGTACTCGGCCATCGTGATGCCCGTGTAGACCGAGGACTCGCGGGCCGCGACCGGCATGTTCGAGGTGTTCGCGATCAGCGTCGTCCGGGCCATCAGCGGGTTGCCCGAGATCGGGTCTTCCAGTTCCGGGAAGTCCTCGATGACCTCGGTCATCTCGTTGCCCCGCTCGCCACACCCGACGTAGACGACGATGTCAGCGTCGGCCCATTTGGCGAGCTGGTGCTGGGTCACGGTTTTCCCAGAGCCGAAGGGCCCCGGGATCGCGGCAGTCCCGCCTTTGGCAAGCGGGAAGAGCCCATCGAGGATCCGCTGGCGGGAAATGAGCGGCGTCTTCGGCGTCTGCTTCTCGGCCGAGGGACGGGCCGTCCGCACCGGCCACTCCTGATGCATCGTGATCTCCTCGCCCGACGAAAGGGTGGCGACGGGTTCCTCGACCGTGTACGTGCCCGCTTCGATCTCGGTGACCTCGCCCCCCTCGGCGTCCGGCGGGACCATGATCTTGTGCTCGATCGAGACCGTCTCCTCGACGACACCGATCACGTCGCCCTCGCTCACCTCGTCGCCAACCTCGACAGTTGGTTCGAATTCCCACTCCTTCTCGAGCGGGATGCCCGGCGCGTCGACACCCCGGTCGAGGAAGGCGCCCATCTCCTCCTCCAAGATCTCGAGGGGGCGCTGGACGCCGTCGTAAATCGAATCCAGGAGCCCCGGTCCCAGGTCGACCGTGAGCGGTTCGCCCGTCGATTCGACGGGTTCGCCGGGACCGACCCCAGACGTCTCCTCGTAGACCTGGATCGTCGTTACGTCGCCTTCGATCTCGATGACCTCGCCCATGAGCCCTTCCTCGCCGACGTACACGACGTCGTTCATCTGGGCGTCGAGGTCCGTGGCGGTCACGACCGGACCGCTCACGC
>CAZVCA010000024.1:0-3194 GCA_964626045.1 uncultured Halobacteriales archaeon
TGCACGTCTCCCACAAATTCTTTTGCAGTCTCGTAGTTACCGTGTTCAATTTCTTCAAGAGCGATACTCAGAAAATCAGCGTTACGAACACACTCAGTTTCGTCCATCACATCACTACAGAGGGGAGGATATTACTTAACTGTTTTCCTCCGACCGTATCTCATCGAGTGCTGCAACCGCTGTTGCAATCTTCTTATCTGAAACTCGGTCAAGCATTGTGAAGAGCCGCTCAGCATCTTCTGTGTCAATGCCAGTATCTTCAATGAATGTTCTGTACACCTCAGGGTCTTGTTCAACTTCATCTGTCAGAATCATCTCAAGCAATGATTCAAGCTCGTCACGTCTCATTTCATCTGCTGTCGTTACAACAATCGGGATATGGTATCTGTTTGTCATTGTCGAATCAGATTGCGAATGTATTCACCGGAAAAGTCACACTGTGGACAGTCAATCGAAAACTTTAAGTGATACGAGCCCTTAATTAAAACAAGGCTTGGGGCGGTGGTGACCCCAGTTCCACATTCCTTACAGGAGGTCTTCATACTATTCTCTTCGGTTTGTATTCTATCAACTTCTATGTATACTATCTCTGCCTCTTCTCCGTATGGATAGGTCATCCGAAACACACCATCTCGCTTGAGTGAGCGAATCGCTGTTTCAATCTTTTCTTTCACTTCGTTTAGTGTAGAGATGTCCTCTTCGTACTCCTGCCAGAAGGGGTGCTGTGTATCGAGCAACGTCCCGTCTTCATTCATCGGGTCGTGGACCTTGTTCAATGGAGTAATGCCAAGCATATGCGGTAGCTCTGGATTGCCATTGCGATAGGCTGTGTTCCGATAGGTATCAATCTCTTTGCCGTGAAGCGTGTTGCGCAATCTGCTCGCCACCTCTTGTCTGAGGTCAGCCATTGTATTGACCATACTGTATCAAAGAGTGAGTCGCACTTAACTCTTACGAGTCATCGAGCGTGAACTCAGTGTGTGGTCCATCATTGTCTAACTCAACTCTGCTGTACGTATTAAACAGCTTCTTCAGTGTGTTGAAGTTTTGCTCTTGCTCGGGTGACGCCTCTTCGTGAACAATTTGAGAGACATCATCTTGCCGGTACAGTTTACCATTCTCGTGTGACACATACTCGTCTAATCGCTCCTTGTCAATCTCTCTCCATCCGTGGACCGCAAACTCATACGAGTCTTCTGTTTCTCCAGTTACAACAAGAAACAGTTCTTGGTCTGACTGATACAAGAAATCACCTGCTGACAAGTTTTCGATATTACTCATCATGATACTGTTCGCACTGAAAGTATTTAAAGGTTTTGGCTATCAATAAAAATAAAATAACGAAAAAGAAATTAGCCGAAAGCTGCTTACGCTATTTCTTCAACTGTGACCTTCATCTCAACAGGCTTACCTGCCCGAGACTTGGTTGTACTTGTGTTGAAGATACCTTCTCGTGTCAGTCGGCGTAACGCTTTCTCGACTTGCTGCTCTGCTTCTTGTACAGACGTGACCCACTCATCAGGACCGTGAGCCCACACGCCGTGATTCGGGTCAAGAATCGTATCTTCTGTGTCAAGAGAGTCGTCCGGCTCACCAATGTCAATAAGCCCGAGCAACTCTCGTGGAGATGGGTCGTGTTCGTCTAAGTTATCGAGCTTCTCCCCGTCCAAATTCTCTCTCAGTCGCGCGTGAACGGCTTCTTCGAATGGCGCAAGGTCAATGTCCTTCGGACCACTATCGGCCGACTGTGCTGCCAGTGTGGACTGTCCAGAGTCATTTTCACTGGAGCCACCAGAGGTGACCGTTTCTGTCTCCATAAAGTCGGACGCAGTTGGAGTCAACTCATTATTGATACGGCGAGCAGTCTCGATGAAGTCGCAGTTCTCGAATGGGTCAGTTGTGTTATGGAACAAGTTTTTGAACTCTTCATCGATTTCAAACTTGCCGAGATTTGACCACGACGTGAACTTGTACAAGTTGCGACCATTATTGCCAGCGCCCTCAAGCTTCTCAACCATACCATTATCCTCAAGGTCGGCCAGCATTTGGATAATCTGGCTCTTTTTAACGAAGCTGGCATTTGTCGAACGAAGGTAGCCCATAATCGACCGAGGCTGACCTTCTGTATCATCAGGATGCTTGATTGGTGCAGCGTTTTGTGCGCCACCAACTTCTTCAATGGCGAGACAAATTGCCCGACGCTTTCGGTCAAGCTGGTGTGTCGTTGCCATAAGCACGTCACGACACGCCATCACATTAGCAAGGTCCTGCGGTTCAGCAATGATTGCTTGCCTTGTGCCACTGTTCTCAACATTAATTCGACGCTTGTCTCGGTTCTTGTGATTCAATAGCGCCGACGAACGCACAAGATTTGCGACCATCTTACTGACACGGTTTGTCTCAGACCTGTCAATATCGAAGATGGTCTTGATGTTTGAGTAGAAATCGTGTCCACCAAACTCGTCCTCTCCTGCTGGAATCTTCACATACGCATTTCGAGGCAGTTCGCGGATATGGTCTTTTAAGGCTTTCGTACCTTCCTCGAAATCATACATATACGACTTGTCGTTGTCGCCAAAGTTAATGTGATTGTGCCCCCAGTGAGTGCGAGCAACGCCATCATTTTTCTCAGCAGACTCGTGGATGGGAATCTTCAACAGACGGTCCCACATCTCGAAGTCAGGCTCATACTGCGCGTAGAGGAACCAGTATGGCATTGCATCAAGTTCAATTTCATCTGTTCCCCTATCAGCACCTTCGCCGCCGCCTGTCACTTTGTAAATGTACGATTCGTCTTCCCCACCGTGAAGGCCTTTCAGAATCTCGATTACATCTTCACTCGGCTTCTGTAGTTCGTCAAGGTCACCCACAAGAGAACTGTTCCAATTCTCTCGGTCATAAATGATGGACTTTTCTGAGCCAGTGGTTGCCTCATACTTAATCTCATCATCTAGCAACTCGCTCACAGTGTTCTGCACGTGAGACTTGCCCGCTCCGGCTGTTGCGATGAGAACCCCTGACAGGTAATGTTTGGGGTCGTCCATAAAGCCAGAGAGATACCCGAGCAAGCAGAGCGTGAACTGCTGCTCATTCTTGACAGTTCGAGAACGAGTGTACTGAATTGCATCCTCAACAACATTCTCAGAGAGTTCGTACTCGTAGGCCAACTCCTCTTTAGAGATGCCACCAGTCGA
>CAZVCA010000024.1:3294-5437 GCA_964626045.1 uncultured Halobacteriales archaeon
AACTCGACAATAAGCTCACCCTGCTCTCTAAACTCTCTCCCCCGCCACAGCCAGACTGTTTCTTCAGTGTATCGCTTTCGTCTGACATCACGCCGTTTCTTAAATAATCGCTTCAAGAATGGTGGTTCATCTTGTAATGCGTGACCGAGCATTGTGTCGAGTGTGTCAATATCTATCTTATCATCTACATATAAGTTGTGTAATTGTTCAACTCGTTTTCGACCCCATCGAGACAACTCGTCCTGACTGTTGTTCATCTTTCTTCTCGACACATTCGAGCACTGTTTCTGCTGTAAACTCAATCTCGCCGTCTATGACAAGATGCCAGTTAACCTCACTGGAAGGCTTGACTCCCATCAGTTTCAGACTCTTCCTCAACTTGGTTAATTAGCTCTTGCATATTCGACGGAGCAGCCTCGTTCTGCTGGCTGTACATCGAGTTTGCCATCTTGTCTAATCGTTCATTATTCTGAACATAGTCACGGACAGCGGCCCTGTATCCAGAGAGTGCTCCAACCACGTATCCTCCAACAAGGCTAACACCGGCTACTGCGAGTTCTTTCTTCATTACAATACATACGTGTTCCGCTACTCACTTAAGTCTTTCCCTAACGTTGCAATATCTCGGAACGCTTCTGTTGAGAGCAGTAGCGCTGCCTTATTATATGAGTCAAGCGAAGATGATTTCCAAATTTGCATCCCGATGAATCCATTATCACCATTCTGCAATCTTTCAAATTTGTGTAACCCATTCAAAAATTCGAACATTTCTTCTGAAAGAACAATGTGATCAGGCGATTCACCATACTTGTCATAGGCTGCATCTTGTTGTTCGAGTACAGCTTGTCTGAATTGAATGTATCGCCGCCTGTTAGTCATAATCTGAAACTATCGGAAACACGTCTCCTTTCTCACACATGATTGGTCGCTCTATGTTATCCATTACAATAATATTTAGCCCAAATATTTTGAACTTGTCTGGATTAAGATTACCAGTCCTAACGTGTGGTTCAGAGATAGTGTCACTGAGTGCGTGCATTTGCTCTTTAGTACAGTACAATGTGTCAAATCGAGGATGCTGGTGTAACTTAATAGACTTAAGAATCTTTTCTCCCTTACCCTTTCGTGTCATGTAAAAATGTACAGGCCACCAGTACAAAAAGGTTACGACTCAGATTCCTCGTGTAAGTACAGTATCAACTCGTAGCATAACTGATATGCTTGTCCTTCTGATAGTCGAATGGACCCACATCCTTTAGATACAACTAAATCTGAATCATCATCCGGCAATCCTCTATGTCTCGCAGCATTGTGTTCTACAACTTTCATAGGCTCACCGTCTGTAACAATTGCCCATTTTCATTCATTCGTTCGAGAGTTTCATCTCCCGGCTCTCCGAAGATGCTAATCGCTGTCCCGAATGTGGGGTTATCAGCAGTCTCACCACCCTCGTACTTGTCGAATAAATGTGAGCGAGCCGCTGGCACCACGTAGGAAACCCGACCTTCACTGAACCAAATGTAGTCTGCCTCTGCCGCAATGTACTCGTGCCACCACGAGAGCGTGTCAGTGCCGTCAGGAGTGAGAACAAAGGCACACTCGATGTTTCCCTTGTCTCGCTCATCAATCGTCTTAGCGAGCCACTCAGCCTTGTTAGAGAACGGCGGGTTCACAAAGACTCGACCGCTCCACTCTGCTTCAAGTCCATCGACAGACTCATTTCTGTAATTAATGTCACCAATCTCTGAATCGAGTCCAGCACACGGGTCGAGGTCTATCGGGCGAAGCATCTCAACAATTTGGTCAGGCGTTTGCCACACGTCCTTTAAATCAGTGTTGTTTGCTCGTGTCATTATCGTTTCTCTCCATCGCCACGAATCTTGTCTCGCTCTTTTCGGTCAAAGACTTTTTCAGCGTTCTTCTCCATCACTTCAGAGGCTGTCAGGTCCATCTCATCTAAGAGTCGGACCCAGTACCATAATACGTCGCCCGCCTCTGACTCGACCCGTCGTTGGAGTTCTTCTTCGTCGTAATCGCCGCGAATATGTTTCTTGACAGCGCCAGCCACTTCACCAGACTCGTCATTGAGTCCAAGGCTTGTGTAAATCGTAGCATCTTTCTCTGGATAGACTGCCGTCTCTCG